>JAPYPO010000130.1 GCA_029937645.1 Candidatus Hydrogenedentota bacterium | reverse complement strand
GGCAAAGAAGGTTCAGGCCGAAATGAACGTCGAAGGCATCACGAAAGAGGATTTGTCGCCCGAGACGGTGGCGGATTTCGCGGGCCAGGCGGTTGTATCTCGTTTGTTGATGCGCGAGTTCCCCGGTGTGGCATTGGTGGGGGAGGAATCCTCGGCTGACCTCAAATCGGAAACCGGCGGAGAGGCCCTCGCGACGGTCGTACGCTACGTGAAAGAAATCGAAGCCGACGCTACGGAAGAATCGGTGTGCGAATGGATCGACCACGGGACGGGGGAGCCGACCGACCGCTACTGGACGCTCGATCCCATTGATGGCACCAAGGGATATTTGAGGGGCGGTCAGTACGCGGTAGCGCTGTCGCTTGTCGAAGATGGCGCGATCAAACTGGGCGTGCTCGGTTGCCCAAACTTGGGTCCGGCGTGCTCGCTTGATGGATCGGGCCCCGGCGTGATCCTGGCGGCGGTTCGTGGCCAAGGCGCGTGGTTTCGTGGATTCAACGACGGTGCCGATTTCGCGCAATTGCATGTGTCGCCCTGCGACGAGGTTGCGAAGGCGCGTATGCTGCGCTCGCTCGTGTCGGCGCACACGAATACCGACCAAATCGATACACTCGTCAAATCCATGGGATTAGCGGGGGAGCCAGTTTCCCTCGATAGCCAGGCAAAATATGCGCTCCTTGCGGCGGGCGAAGGCGAACTCCTGTTCCGGCTTTTGTCTTCAAAGCAGCCGGATTATGAGGAGAAAATCTGGGACCAGGCCGCCGGGGTGGTCGTTGTCGAGGAAGCCGGCGGAACGATCACCGACCTCTCCGGAAAGAAATTGGATTTCACGCAGGGGCGTACCCTCGCGAAGAATCGCGGGATCTGCGCGTCGAACGGCATTCTCCACGAGGCGGCGCTTGAGGCTCTAGCTAAACTCAGTTAATTCCAGGCCAAGGGAGAAAAGTAATGGCAATACGCACACCGATTTGCGAGATTCTTGGTATCGAACACCCGATCATTCTAGGCGGCATGATGGGGATCAGCGATGGAAACCTGACGGCGGCCGTCTCGAACGCGGGCGGGCTTGGCACCTTGTCCAGCGCGACCTTCGGCGTGGACGGCATACGCGCGGAATTGACGAAACTGGCCGAGTTGACGGATAAGCCCTTCTCTGTGAATCTTCCGCTGTTTCATCCGATGGTGCCGGATCTGGTCAAGTTGTTGCCGGAGTATGACGTGAAGATCGTATCCACTTCCGCAGGCAATCCCGCGAAGTACATCGATGTTTTGAAGGAGATGGGAATCTATGTGATCCATGTCGTCTCCTCCGTGCGGACCGCGCTCAAGGCCCAAGGCGCGGGGTGGACGCGATTGTAGCCGAGGGCAGCGAATCCGGCGGGAAGGTCGCGCGCGATGAAGTGCCGACCGTTTCACTGATACCACAGGTCGTCGATCAGGTGCATATTCCCGTGATCGCGGCGGGAGGCCTGGCGACCGGTCGCGGTCTGCTGGCGGCGTTGGCGATGGGGGCACAGGGCGTCCAACTGGGGACGCGTTTCATCGCGTCAGTCGAGGCGCCGGTCCACCAAAACTGGAAGCAAGTCCTCATCGATGCCGGCGACTCGGCAACGGCGATCGCTTGCCGCAACTCATCCCCGACGCGGATGGTGAAGAACGAATTCTTTGCGGAGATGGACGCGCTGGACGAACCGGGAAAGACGGCGGTGGACTTCTTCCCGATTCAAAAGGTGGGATCGTCGCGTATTCCCGATGACACGGATGGGTCAAAAGGAAGCTACACAGCCGGTACGGGCTCGGGCCTGATTCGCGGCGTAAAGCCGGCGGCGGAGATCGTACAGGAAATCATTCAGGAGGCTGAGGCTGCGATGGTGGTGATGCGTGAGGCATTCGTGGGATAGAAATGAATTTTGCGCCCGGCGCGGTGTGGTACCATGCGCGTTTGAGCGTTGCCCAAAATCCGTTGGTTGCGGAGGAGTCTTCTCGTGGAAATACTTTCATTCGTCGTCACGCCGTTAGCGGAAAATTGTTACGTCATCACCGATGGCGGAGATGCCATCGTCATCGATCCCGGCGACGCGATCCCGGAACTTCTGGAGGCGCTTGAGGATTACAACGTTACAAAAATTATTCTGACGCACGCCCACATGGATCATGTAGGTGGCGTTCCGGGCGTTATCGAAAAAACAGGAGCGACACTCGTGTGTCACCGCGAGGCCGTTCCGATGCTTGAGGTCGCGCACGAGCACGGCGCCAAATACGGAATGGACATACCTCCGTTGCCGGCACCGGACGAGTTCTTCGATGAGGGAGACACGGTGACGGTCGGCGAGGTGACCTTAAAGGTCGTTAACGCGCCTGGCCACGCGCCCGGACATGTGGCGTTCCTCGGAGACGGATTCGTAATCGGTGGCGATGTGTTATTTGCGGGAAGCGTCGGGCGCTCGGATTTGCCGGGCGGAAACCATGATGTGCTTATTGATTCAATCCGAACGAAGCTGCTTCCCCTCGACGACGACACGGTTGTCCTTTGCGGTCATGGGCCCGCGACGACCATCGGCAGGGAGCGGGCGACGAACCCCTTTCTCCAGTAGAGGAATTGATCGTGGCAGGGGAATTTTCAAGGCAATGCTAACCATCCTCGCATCGTTTCTCACGGCGGCAGCGGCCTCCGCAGTCGAGATCATTGTCGCGCCGGATCAACCGGCGCCCTACCTCTACGTCGGCGAGCCCCTCGTACTCGAACTGCGTGCGCCTTCGACCATGCGCGTAGGCCTATCGGCCACAACCCAAGGCCTCCGCGGCGAAACACGCGAGATGAACTGGGGCACGTTGACTCTGAACGCCGACGAGCCGCGTTGGGTGACGTGGATCGACTTTCCGGAGGCGATTGGTGTCTATTCGCTCACGATCACCTTCGCCGACGAGGCCGGGTCCATCGAGCGGACGGTATGCCGGATCCCACGCCGTCCTTCGAGCGCTCCCACCCTCCCTGTGGCCGTGGATGCGCGGGGCGCTTCCATCGAAGAATTATTCGCGGTCCGGGCCGCAGGGCTTACAGGTGTGCGCCTCGGGGGGAATTCGCCGGACGCCGACAAGCAGATTGCCCGAGCCCAAGAAATGGGTTTCTCCGTCGTGATCGCGTTTGATAGCAACGGCCCATTGCCCGACGCCCGTGTCCTGCAAGTGATGGCCGGGAAAGAACATGCTATGGCCGGGAAAGAACGTGGCCTGTCGGCGTGCGAGGTCGCGTTGGGATCGGATGTGGGCGCGTTTAGACAGAAGGTGTTGGCGTTGCGCCGCGCCGCGCCGCGTGTGCCGGTTATTGCCTCCATCGATACCGTGGACGACGCGCTCCGGCTGTTTGGCGGTAAGATTGGTGGCCTGTGCGACGGGGTTTCCGTGATGCAGCACGGCGCATCGTTCGCCACACTGAGCGAGATTCGAAACGTAGCGGAGGCCTGCGGATACGAGGGGCTTCGGTATTCATCCGTTCGGCCCTCCGGGCAGACCGCTGTGCCCGTGGAGACGAGCGCGGTCGAGGACTACTTGGCCGGCATGGCATCGGGATTCTCGACGACCATGCCCGACTCAAGAAAGTTAGTCGCGGGTCGAGAGTTCTCCGACGGGTTCATCCCCTTCGCCGCCCTGATCCGCCAAGCCGGCGATGCGCGGTACCTCGGCCAGTTTTCCGAAGATGGCGGCGCACGCATCCATGTGTTCCGCGACGCTGCGTTTCCCGATGGCTGGTTCGTTGTGATCTTCGACCGGGGGGAGGCGGGGCCATCTTCCCCTACCTTCGAGGGTGCCACGGTAACCGGTGTCGCAAGTTCGCTCGGAGATCCGCTGTCCCTTGAGGGGAACGTGATCCCCATCGAACTCGATGAAACCGGCAACCGACTTCTTTTCGCGAGAGGCCGAGGAGGGGAAGTCCTGCTGCGGGCCGTCGAGTCTTCGATCCGGCGAGAGGCGCGTGGTCTGCTTGCGGTAGCGAATCACGAGGCAATCCTCAGCCCGGATATTGTGAAAGCGTTGCGTCAATGGTCGGAACCGTCCGATTTGCAATCAGACCGGTTTCGATTTTTGACACTCATAAGGGCCTTTCCCAAACTGGAGGAACAGTGGCACTCGGGCATGATTGAGCAAGCCTTGGCCGTGCGATTGATGGCCGGCATGTCGCGCCTGGCGCGGAGCTTAGCGGTTGTCGAGCATGAGGCAGGCGCCGCCTTTCTGGAACCGCTCCAAGAAACGCTGGCGCGCTGCGGCGAATACCAGTCGCTCTACCTGACGAGTACAGGCGGCGCGGCGGACGCCCGTGAGCGGGGCGATTGGCTGCTCGAAGAGGTGAACGCCCTGACGACCGAAGCACGACAACTGGCCAAGCGCGGTCGTGCAATAGAAGCCGACGCCGTTGCAGCCATCGCCGAGTGGCGGGCCCGGGCGCTGTCGCACGCAAGCAAAGCCAAGCCGCTCGGCCACTACGACGCCCCGGCACCGTAACCCGGGTAGCCCGTTCTCACAGCGGACCAGAATAAAAAGTGTTGAACCTTTGTGATCGTGTATTCTTATCGAAGGGACTGAACCTGAGGACAAGTTTAATGGCAGAGACGATCACTTTATATTCGGCGAAACTGTGCGGGGATTGCCAAAATATCAAGGCCTATATGGACGCGCACGGGATCGGGTACGAACTGCGGGACATCCGCGAACACCCGGAATACGCCGAAGAACTGCTCGAACACACCGGTAAGGAAGGTGTGCCGTACATACGCATCGGCGACCAGTGGCTGCGCGGCTACGAGGTAGGCAAACCGTTCAGCGAGGAATTCGCTCGGGGGCTCTTCGAGTCAGTCTCGCCTGGGTAAGGGGATTATTCTTGGGTTTCGGATGACGCGTATCCTCTTGATCCGCGGCCCCTCCCGAACCAAAACGCGAACCCACCGCCAACAAGAATTGACAGCCAATCTCTCGTGTTGAGCGCTTCCAGGCCGTCGACGTATAGGGTATTTGCGAGCCAGGTCGAGAGGCCGAGGCTGGCCGCGGCGCAGATAAGGCCGAGAAAGTTCGAAGGTGTACGGGAGAATAGCGCTCGCCCGACACCCAACAGCGCGCCAGGCACCACGAGCAGAACAAGCCCGCGGCTCAGAAAATGTTGGAATACGAAATATCCCAAGGCAGCCCCAACGCCTGCACCTGCGATAGCCAGGGACACCTCTTTCGCCGTCATATCGCGCTTCCCTATTTTGGATGATTGGACAATGGTAGGACGGGGAAGAGCAAATCAGGGATGACGGCGGTAAATTGTTGACACCCCGAATTTAGTTGACATTCCCTTATTCTTTTGTTATCCTCTCCCATTGCTCCGTTTAGGGGCGAGTTGTGTCTACGCGAACCGCTTCACGACCCATGGATTTAGGCTTGGCTTCTTTACTCCAACACCAACTTTTTCGCGTTTTCCAGTCTTGACGTCTTACACCCAATTTACCACATAGAAGGGAAATTGTGCATGGCTGTTGCTTACCAAGGCGCACCAGAACGTCACTCGCTCGGGGTCATTCCCGATCCCGTGGCGCTCCCGAATCTCATCGAAATCCAGACAAAATCGTACGGGGATTTCTTGCAGTGGGATGTGCCGCCAGACGAACGGGAATCCGTCGGCCTCCAAGAGGTCTTCTCGGATGTGTTCCCCATTTCGTCGCCGGACAAGATGACCGATCTTGAGTTCGTCCACTACTCCTTCGCGCCGCCGAAGTATACGGTGCAGGAGTGTCAGCTCCGGGGTGTGACTTACGCGGCATCGCTCAAAGCGTTGCTCCGCTTGGCGCGCCACGAAGAGGTGGGCACCACCGGCGAGAAGCGCGAGAAGCTCATGGTCGAGCAGGAAGTCTTTCTGGGCGAATTGCCCGTAATGACGCCGACCGGCACCTTCATTATCAATGGCGCCGAGCGCGTCATCGTCAGCCAATTGCACAAGTCTCCCGGCGTTTCCTTTGAAAGAAAGACGCACCAAAACGGGAAGATACTGCTTTCGGCCCGCATCATCCCCTACCGCGGCGCGTGGCTCGAATTCGAGTACGACATCAACGACACCCTCTGGCTAACGATCGACCGGCGTTCGCGCCTCCTGGCCACGTCTTTCCTGAAGTGCTTCGGCTTCGTGGAAAATGAGGATATCCTCAATATCTTCTACACCATGGAGAAGGCGACGCTGGGCCGGGCCAAAGTAAAAATCGGCAGCAAGTCGCACGAGCCGGCCGATCTGGTCGGGCGGATCATCGGTGCCGATGTCATCGATCCCGATACCGGCGAGATTCTGGCTGAGGCCTGCAACGAAATTACCGACGTCTCCATCGACCGACTCATGAACTCTCATGTGAAGGAAGTGACGCTCATCAGCGCGGAAGACATTGCGAACGACTCGACGATTGTCCATACCCTTTCCCAAGACACCACGCAGACGGAAGAGGATGCGCTACGCGAAGTGTACGCGCGCATTCGCCCAGGCGATCCCGCCACGGACGCGACAACGCGCACCTTCTTCCAGCGCTTGTTCTACGATCCGAGCCGCTACGATTTCGCGTCGGTTGGCCGGTACAAAATCAACCGGAAGCTGGGCCTTGAGATTTTTCAGGAGATCAAGACGCTCGGCAAAGAAGATGTCGTAGCGACGCTTCAGTACCTCGTGCGCCTGCGTAGCGGCGAAGGCGTTCTCGACGATATCGATCACCTCGGCAACCGCCGGGTGCGTTGTGTGGGCGAACTGCTGTCGAACCAAGTCCGCATCGGCTTGGTGCGCATGGAGCGTACCATCCGCGAGCGCATGAACTTCCAAGACGAGGATCAACTGACGCCGCAGAGCTTGGTGAATCCCAAGCCCGTCAGCGCGGTCATCAAAGATTTCTTCGGCCGTAGCCAACTCTCCCATTTCATGGACCAAATCAACCCCTTGGCCGAGTTGACCCACAAGCGCCGCTTGAGCGCCTTGGGACCGGGCGGGCTGAGCCGCGAACGCGCCGGCTTTGAGGTGCGTGACGTCCACCCCACACACTACGGGCGCATCTGCCCCATCGAGACCCCTGAAGGGCCGAATATCGGACTGATGGCGTCGCTGGCTACCTACGCGAAAATTAACCGCTACGGCTTCCTGGAGACCCCCTACCTCAAAGTGGGCAGTGGGAAAGTTTCCGACGATATCGAGCGCCTGTCGGCTTACGACGAAGACAACTACATTATCGCCCAGGCCAACGCCCCGCTCGACAAGCGCAAACGCTTCGAGAACCCAACCGTCCTGTCGCGCCACCGCGGCGATTTCCCCAAGGTACCGCCGGGGCAGGTCGACTACATGGACATTTCGCCCAAGCAGTTGGTCAGCGTGGCCGCTGCCTTGATCCCCTTCCTGGAGCACGACGACGCAAACCGCGCATTGATGGGATCGAACATGCAACGCCAGGCCGTGCCGCTGTTGCGGACGGATTCGCCGTACGTGGGAACGGGCCTCGAACACGTCGTCGCCAAGAACGCGGGCACTGTCGTCCGCGCGGAACGCGCCGGCTTGGTGGACTACGCGGACAGCGAAACGATCCGCGTCCATGTCACCAAGAAGGCGGATCGCGCCAGCAACCCGTTTCGGACGGAAGAAGACGAGTACACGCTGAAAAAATACGTGCGCTCCAACCAAAACACCTGCATCAATCAACGGCCCATCGTCTTCAAGGGCGACCGAGTCGAAGTGGGCGACATCATCGCCGACGGCCCCGCCACGGATAAGGGCGAACTCGCGCTCGGACGCAACGTGCTGGTCGCCTTCCTTCCCTGGGAGGGGTATAACTTCGAGGACGCCATTCTCTTAAGCGAAGAGCTGGTGAAGGATGATGTCTTCACGTCGATTCACATCCAGGTCTACGAAATTGAGGCGCGCGATACGAAACTTGGCCCCGAAGAGATCACGCGGGACATCCCGAACGTGAGCGAAGAGGCCCTCCGCCATCTCGACGAGACCGGCATCGCGCAAATCGGCTCGAAGGTCAAGCCGGGCGATGTGCTGGTAGGCAAAGTGACCCCCAAAGGCGAAACCGAACTTGCCCCCGAAGAGAAACTGCTTCGCGCCATCTTCGGCGAAAAAGCCGAGGACGTGCGGGACGCATCCCTCACCGTCTCTCCGGGTAAAGAAGGCGTTGTCGTTGATGTCCGCGTCAGCAGCCGCCGCGACAAGGCCAGCGACGCCGGATCGAAGAGTGCCCTGGCGGCGGAAGTAAGCAAGGTAAAGCTCTACTACGAAGAACGCATCGATACGGTGCGTAGCACCTTCGTCTCCTTGGTCAAAGACGATATCATGGGCTTACCATCCCTCACGGACGTAGTCGATCACAAGACCGGCGAGCTGGTTCTTCAACAGCGTAAGCGCATCAAAGTCAGTCATCTCGACAATGCCGAATACGGCGTGTTGTCCCGTCTGCAAATTGAAGACAAGCGCTTGCAGCAAAAATTCTCGCGCTTGGTCAACATGGCGGCCATGGAAGAGGCGAAACTCATCGCCTTCCGCGACAGCAAAATCGACAACCTGCGCAAGGGCGACGACCTGCCTCCGGGCGTTATCAGGCTTGTGAAGGTCTTCGTTGCCACCAAGCGCCGCATGTCGGTTGGCGACAAGATGGCCGGGCGCCACGGCAACAAAGGGGTCGTCGCAAAAATCCTTCCTCAAGAGGATATGCCCTTCTTGCCCGATGGCACACCCGTTCAGATCTTACTCAATCCTTTGGGCGTTCCGTCCCGCATGAACGTGGGGCAGTTACTTGAAACCCATCTCGGCTGGGCCGCGAAAGCGTTGGGCTTGAAGTTTGCCACGCCCGTGTTCAACGGCGCGACCGAGCCGACAATTCGGAAGTACCTATCGGAGGCAGGGTTGCCCGAGACCGGCAAGATCAAACTGCGGGACGGTCGTTCGGGCCGCGAAATGGATCAAGCGGTCTGTGTAGGCCAAATCTACATGCTGAAGCTCAACCATCTGGTGGATGACAAGATTCACGCGCGCGCGATTGGGCCCTATTCGCTGGTGACGCAGCAGCCCTTGGGCGGCAAGGCGCAGTTCGGTGGACAGCGCTTCGGCGAGATGGAAGTGTGGGCCCTTCAGGCCTACGGCGCGGCCTATACCCTGCAGGAGCTGTTGACCATCAAGTCCGACGATATCCAAGGCCGAACCAAGGCCTACGAGGCTATCGTGAAGAACGAGGGGGAAGTTGAACCCGGAACACCGGAATCGTTTAACGTGCTGGTTCGCGAAATGCAGAGCCTGTGCCTGGACGTGATCAAATTGGTGCAGGTGGATGGCGTTCTCGATACCGAAGAAAAAGACGCGACGGAGGAGTAGGAATTGTCTAAATATATAGCGACGACTGGCGAACGATTTAGTGCCCTCCAAATCAGGTTGGCTTCCCCCGAGGAACTGCTGAAATGGTCCCTCGGCGAAGTAAAAAAGACGGAGACAATCAACTACAGCAACTTAAAGACGGAAAAAGACGTCCTATTCTGCGAACTAATTTTCTTGACTGTGA
>JAPYPO010000723.1 GCA_029937645.1 Candidatus Hydrogenedentota bacterium | reverse complement strand
TTCTTGTGCTGAGCGAGGAAGTGTTTCAGAAGCTTCTGACGAAGCGCGTTGCCGTGCAGATTCTGCTGAACATGTCGCGCACGATGGGGAAACGGCTCGTGGCCTCGAACATGAAGGTACGAGAGCAAGAGGGGCGCTAGCCCTCGTTTCAGCCTAGGAGAATCGCCACGGAACGCCCGGTTCTAGTCGTCGGTCTCGATTGCGCCACACCTCAGTTCGTATTCGGCGATCATGGTTTTTGCCTCCCCACGCTGTCGCGCCTCATGGCGGAAGGAACCTGGGGCCGCCTCCGAAGTTGCGATCCGCCGATCACCGTGCCCGCGTGGTCCTGCATGATGTCGGGACGCGATCCCGGCCGCCTCGGGGTGTACGGATTTCGAAATCGCCGCGACCACAGCTACGATGCCGCATCCATCGCAACGGCACAAGACCTGCATGAGCCGAGGCTGTGGGATTACCTGTCTGAAGCTGGGAAGGACTCCATCTTGCTGGGCATTCCGCAGACCTTTCCGCCGAGGCCCCTTCGGGGCTGTATGGTATCGGGATTGCTGACGCCGGATGTGTCCGCGAACTTTACCTACCCGCCCGAGTTGAGGGCCGAGCTTCTCGATATGCTGGGCGAATACATTATCGATGTCGACGATTTCCGCACGGAGGATAAGGCGGGCTTGCTGAAGCGGATTCACCGGTTGATGGAGAATCGATTTGACGCGGCGCTGTATCTGGCGAAACATAAGCCGTGGGATTTCTTCATGATGGTGGAGATGGGCGTCGACCGCCTCCATCACGGATTTTGGCAATACGCCGATCCCCAGCATCCGTTGTACGAAGCGGGAAATCCATTTGAAGGCGCGATTCGCGACTTCTATGAAGCGCTGGATCGGCGACTCGGTGAACTGCTCGCATGCGTCGGTCCGGAGACGGCGGTCGTGGTTGTATCCGACCATGGCGCGCGGGCATTGGAAGGGGGCTTCTGCCTCAACGAGTGGCTCATTCGCGAGGGATATCTCGTGCTGAACAGTGCGGCGCCGGACACGGCCTCTCCCCTCGACCACACGATGGTGGATTGGACGCGCGCACGCGCCTGGGCTTGGGGCGGGTATTATGGCAGGGTTTTCTTGAACGTGGAAGGCCGCGAGCCGTTGGGCACGGTGGCCGAGGGAGACTATGAGAATCTGCGGGACGAAATTGCCGCGAAGTTGGCGGAGCAGTGCGGGCCCGATGGTCGGGCCATGGGGAATCGCGCGTTGAAGCCTGAGGAATTGTATTCGGAAGTGCGGGGCGTGGCACCGGACTTGTTAGTGTATTTCGGAGAACTTGCGTGGCGCGCGGTCGGGACTGTGGGCGGTGGGGACGTGTTTACCGAGAGGAACGATACGGGCCCGGACGGCGCGAATCATGATTTCGAGGGCATATTCATCATGAGTGGTGCTGGACAGTTGCCGCAGGGAGAACTTTCGGCCCTGAGTCTCTATGATGTGGCTCCGACGTTGCTCGACCTCATGGGCGTGGCGGGTCCCGGCGATTTTGCGGGGAAGAGTCTTGTGAAGTAACGTCCGAGGACTTGAGCCATGATCGCCGATATACTCAAGGAACTGAGCAAGCGTAACAAGGGAGGTGGATGTGATGGGTAGCCACGGCTTCGGTCGGTTTGTGGCTGATGATTCCTTGACCTATGAGGAACGCTTCGGGCCCTTCGCTCGACGGATGTTGCGGGCGTTCCGATGGCTCACATGGATCGTCAAAGGTGTGTTCAGACAGCCCCGCACGATTCTCGTCGAGATCCGCTGGCGGTTGGGCGACGAAGTGATGGCGCTGCCGATCTATTCGGC
>JAPYPO010000722.1 GCA_029937645.1 Candidatus Hydrogenedentota bacterium | reverse complement strand
CAAGGATTTTTTCGACATTGCAACGTAGCTATAAAAAGTTAAAATGCTCTAGCCATCGCCTGTGGTGGGCGGGCGGGACAAGCGCCGAAAGCCGCGGGTATTGGCGAAGGCGTTGCGCTCCCTTCGAAGGCCGTTTCCAAAGACCCGCGGGGCGCGTTGGTTCTCCTGTGTATTGGTTTATCTGGGATGTGCGCACTGGCGCTTGAGGTGTTGTGGACGCGCCTCCTGGTCGCCGTGTTTATCGGCACGACCTATGCCTTTACGTGCGTGCTCACCACCGTGCTCTTCGGCATCGCGGTCGGCGGGATATTCGCGGCCTTCCTCATCGACCGAAGCCGAAATCACCTTGTACTTTTGGGCCGTATCGAGCTTCTGATCGGCTTGTCTTGCGTCCTCATGATGTCGGTCTTCGCAACCATGCCCTTCACGCTGGATAGCCTACGAATCGCCGTTGATTCGCAATGGGGCAGCCTTATCGCCGTGAAATTCTTGATGGCCTTCTCGGTCATGTTCTTGCCGACTCTTCTCTTTGGCATAACGTTCCCCGTCGCGGTGCAGGCCTACGCGATGGTCGGGGATCGTTTGGGCCGCGATGTCGGGCGAGTCTACGGGGCCAACACCCTTGGCGGCGTAGTCGGCGCGGTACTGGGGGGCTTTGTGGTCATCCCTCTCCTCGGAATCCACTGGGGAATCATCCTGTTTTCTCTTGTCTTGTTTGGGATCGGGCTCGCCTTGCTGTGGTGCTCGGATTCAGAGTCTGTGCGGATGCGTGGCGCATTGACCGCGGCAGCGACTGTCTTGCTGGCGCTCCTGCTGTGGACGGCGCCGGATGACATGAGCCGCCGCTTCAATCAATGGTATCTCGACCGCGGAGGACTGACCGCCCTCTACTACACGGAAGGCGTCGAATCCACTGTGATGGTTACCGAACCGGTGGATAGCGAAGGCGGATTCGATAGAACGCTGATGATTAACGGCAGCCCCGCCACGGCATCGTTGGAACGTAGCGTGAAGAGCAATCGATTCCAGAGCGTGCTGCCGATGGTGTTCGACCGGGAACCGAAGAATCTCTTATTCATGTGTTTTGGCACGGGGGTAACGTTGGGGACGCTCGGGCTCTTCGATGTGGATCAGATCGACGCGGTCGAAATTTCCGAGGATGTACTGGACGCAGCCTATTTATTCGAGGCCCACAATTTCGATGTCGTGCGA
The DNA here is from genome assembly GCA_029937645.1 of Candidatus Hydrogenedentota bacterium. Taxonomy (GTDB): domain Bacteria; phylum Hydrogenedentota; class Hydrogenedentia; order Hydrogenedentales; genus JAPYPO01. Next base: position 623 of record JAPYPO010000722.1, on the reverse strand, counting down.
AATCCGAAGATCAACTTTGTGATCGGCGACGGTCGAAATTATCTACTGACTACCGAAAAAAAGTATGACCTAATCACGTTCGAGCCGATGCCGCTCTCGCTGGCCGGCGTCTCCAATTTCTACACGAAGGAATATTATCAACTGTGTTTGAATCGGCTCTCGCATGGCGGCATGGTATCGCAGTGGATTCCCCTTCACAGCTTCAATCCGGAGCTCATTCGGTCGCTCGTAGGAACCTTCGCAGATGTTTTTCCCTACCGCACCATGTGGTTCATTAACACGGATCTATTCTTGGTCGGATCCAATGCTCCGTTGGCGATGGACCAAGTCGGCGCGGCTCGACGCATGGCTGCGCCGGCGGTACGCGATGCGCTCAGCACCGTAGGATTCGAAAGACCGGTCGATGTGTTTGCAAGCTTCTTCATGGGGGAGGAAGCGATCGACGCCTACGTCAACGACGCGCCGATCATGACGGACGATCGGCCCTGGGCGGAATTTCTCGCACCAAAATTAATGGCCCGGGTGACCATCTCGGAGGCCCTGGCAGAGATCACGCCGCACATAGCCTCGGTGTAAACGGCGGAGTAAAAGTGCAGCGGGTGGCGGTGTAAAAGTGTAGCACC
>JAPYPO010000721.1 GCA_029937645.1 Candidatus Hydrogenedentota bacterium | reverse complement strand
CCTACACGCTCGCTGCTTGAAAACTCGCCAGTATTCACTTGGGAAACGCGGTCTTATGCGGCTCAGTCCGATTATACCATGCGGGCGAATTTACTCGCTTCGTCTGGCTCGGTAACAAGCGTGATACGACCCTCCCGGTGCAGTGCACGAAGGTAGCGAAAACCCTTCGCGTATTCCGACAGGATATGTTCGCCTGATCGAAAGCCTACATAGGCAGGCGGGTGGCTATCGCTAATGAAGTGCGGCAGCGGTTCAATCCAAGAATCGAAATCGGCCGCGAAGAATAGCGGAAGGGAAAAGCGCTCCTCTCTGATGCTAATCACACGATGCTAGCCAGAGCGAAAGCGGCCGTTCGTCCAGGTCTCCAGCGTGTCTCCCACATTGACGACGAACGCGCCGGCCACCGGCGGCACATCCGTCCACAGATCCTTGACCGTCATCACCTGCAGTCCCGGCTTCGTCTGATGCAACATCGTAAAGCACTCTGAATCGGTGTGAGAGCCGATGCCGAGATCACTCGTGGGAATTGCCGGATAATGCAGCAGCCGCAGGTTGGAAGTCGGTTTTTCGATGCGGTCGTTGAAATAATCCGGCGCAAGATCGAGCGCGAGGGCGAAGCCGCGCAGCAAATTACGCCCGAGCGCCATCATCGCTTCATAGTACGGGCCGACCGCGGATTTGAAACCGGGAAGGTCGGGCCACACATTGGGTCCTAAGAAGCGGTATCCCCGCAGATAATCCGGATCATCGGCGGGCAAATCTGCCGCAAGATCAAAGGACTCTTTCAAACCGGTGCCGGGCTCCGAGCCGTAATCCTCCTCGCCCGGCGGAACATAACCTCGGTGGTTGCGGGAGAAGGCGATGTGATAACGCTCCTTCTCGACTTGGGGCAATGCGTGAAAGGCGGCTGCTTGACGATAAACGCACTCAATCAACCGCTCGTCCACGCCATGGCCCGTCGCATAGAAGAAGCCGATCGAGCGACAGGCTTCGCCTATCTGTCGCGCAACCGATTGGGTATCGCCGCCATTCCAAAGCGGTGAGATATCGATGACCGCAAGACTCATTCGGGAAAATTCATGTTGTCGCGTGGCACATCAAAATGGGTGATACCGCAAATGTATAACATCACCAATATTAGGCCAATATCCCTACAAGGTCCTTGGGCCGCGCACCGAGGATCACGCTGCGCGATCCAAGGGTGAGGAGGCAAGCTTAACCTTCGTGTCATCAGACCCCGACACTCTGCCGCATCATCGAGGGCCTCGCGCAACCTCTCGTCAATTCCCGACAATCTGCCGCATCTTAAGCGTAATGCGTAGCGCAAAGTTTATGTCCTGATGGATCTCGAACGTAAGCAAGGTAGAGCTTCCGCTCTCCCAAATTTCGCCAACCGGGCGGGTCTTCGATACTCACTCCGCCATTAGCGACAGCGGCGTCATGGAAGGCTTTCGCCTGTTCCGGAGTCTTGCATGTAAACCCGAGGGTACCTCCATTAGCGACCGTAGCCGGATTGCCGTCCATGGGTTTGGTGACAATAAGGGTTCCATCCGAGGTGCGATAATAAATTCGCTGTGTTTCTTCGCTAAAATCTCCCTCCGAGACACCAACTGTGGCCAAAACAGCGTCGTAAAAATTTCTGGCCGCTGCAATATCACTCGCCCCAAGCAAACTACATTGTTGATTCCTGGGAGATATATGTAGAAGCGAACATTCAAGCGCTTCGAAAAAGGAATTTATTTGATTCCATAGAATTTCGGCGGATGGATACTGATGGTGATCCAGAAATTTTGGATAAACTTGGACTCCGTCAGCCTGCCAATGGGACTGCCAATT
>JAPYPO010000129.1 GCA_029937645.1 Candidatus Hydrogenedentota bacterium | reverse complement strand
AATCGATGCCGGCGGATCTCAAGATGACTCTTCCAAATGGGAAATCCGGGATCATGACTGTTGCGGCCCCGTTCAACAGGCCCGCGCGCGAAGGTGGCGTTTTCCCCCTTATCTTCGATAAGATCCGCGTGCTCATCCGCAGTCCTTTATTCGTCACGTAAATCAGGAGACTCAACATGGATCGATCAGTGCTCGCGCTGCTTCTCGCTCTGGCCGCGGCAGGGTGCGGCTCCCCATCCAAGGATATCGTACTGGTCTATAGTCCGCATGGGCCGGACATATTGAAAGAGTACGAAAAGATGTTCGAGGAAGCCTATCCCGAAGTCGATATGCAATGGCTCGATATGGGATCGCAGCAGGTCTACAACAAAGTGAGCGCAGAAAGCCGCAGGCCCGCTTGCGATATCTGGTGGGGCGCGCCTTCCTACATGTTCAAACTGGCCGCGAACGAGGGGCTTTTCGGTGCCTACCGCCCGAGCTGGTCCGATGAAATCGGCGCGAACGATAAGGATGCAGGTAACCTCTGGCACGGCACCCATCACCTCCCGCTGTCGATTCTATTCAATGACAACGAATACACGACCGACGATATGCCGCAAACCTGGGATGAACTGCTTGATGAAAAGTGGCGCGGCAAGATTTCCATTCGCAAGCCCCTCGATTCGGGAACGATGCGAACGTTTATCGGTGCCAGCATCATGAAGGCGGGAAACGATGACGCGGGCATCGCTTGGCTTGCCCGGCTCCACGATTCCACGAAGGCCTACCTCGAAACCCCGCAGTTGCTCTTTGATCACATCAAGCGGAATCCGGACGTCATCAGCGTCTGGCTTATGCCGGACGCGGTCATGCAACGCGAGATGAACGGCTATCCCTTTGGGTTCTTCATGCCCCCGGCCACCCCCATGCTCACCGAAGGCATCGCGATTATTAACAACGCCCCCCACCGCGAATGGGCGGAGAAGTTTTACGAATTCGTGACCACGCAAGAGGCTCTCGTCCAGCAAGCCGAGGTCTATGCCAAGATTCCCGCCCGCGGCGATATCGATCCTGCGGCGCTGCCCGCGTGGATGGTGGAACAGCCCATCGATGCGATGGAAATCGATTGGGATATCTTCTCAGAAAACGAGCAGACGTGGTGCGCGCGGTGGGAAAAAGAGGTATACGACGCCCCATGACCAGCGTTCGCGTCGAAGGTATTACAAAAATCTACAGCGAAGGCGGCGGCATTCGCGACTTTAGCTGCGACATCCGCGAGGGGGAGTTCTTTGCCTTTCTCGGCCCAAGCGGGTGCGGCAAGACGACAACACTCCGGGTGCTGGCGGGCCTTGAGACGCCGGACTCCGGGACCATCCATTTTGGAGATGTCGATGTCACGCGCTTTCCGCCGGAGAAACGCAACGCTGCCATGGTCTTTCAGAGCTACGCGCTCTTCCCGCATATGAACGTCTTCGATAATGTCGCCTTTGGCCTGCGCGCCCGAAAAATGCCGAAAGCAAAGATCGGCCCGCGCGTAGCAGAGGCGCTCGAACTTGTTCAGCTATCCGACTTGGCCAAGCGCCGCGTCACCGAACTCAGTGGCGGACAACAACAGCGGGTGGCCCTCGCCCGTTCGCTGGCGGTTCACCCCGACCTTCTGCTCATGGACGAGCCGCTGAGCAATCTGGACGCGGAACTTCGCTATTCGACGCGACAGCAGCTTGCGGAATTACAGGCGAAAATTGGATTTACCGCGATCTACGTCACGCATGACCAGGAAGAAGCGCTGGAACTCGCCCACCGAATCGCCGTCCTTAAAGACGGCACCTGCCACCAGATCGGAACCCCCGACGAAATCCTCAATCAACCCGCCACGGATTTTGTGGAAGCATTTCTCGACCGCCAGCGAAGCCTGATGGGTAAGGCAAAGGGCTAACGCGCCCGTGGTAAACGTATAGCGAGGCTGCGCCCGACCCTTTCCCGTGATGTCCTCGTTGCGAAACCTTTACCCTTTCGCTGCCTTTGAGGGAGGTGGAGGCGCACGGACATTACGAAATTTGCGACCCCAAAAACCCTTAAATCAAAGCCAATTTGCGAAAATTGCGATAAACCACCTTGAAGGAAGGCTGCGTATACCCTAGAATGGGGCGGTATGGTGCAGTTAGAAAAATTCCGGGAGCGCCTGTAACTGTGAAAAATGATTTCCAATATACCGAAGAGCAAAATGCCGAAACACGGGAATGGCTGGAGTCGTTAGACGATGTCATCGCGCGGGAAACCCCCGAGCGCGTTCGTTATCTCCTTCGCATGTTGCAGACCCGTGCCTTCTCCGCAGGCGTTCGCATTCCATTTTCAGCGAACACGCCTTACATCAACACCATCCCGCTCGAAGAGCAGCCTGCCTACCCAGGCAACCGCGAAGTGGAACGCCGGGTTAAGAACATCATTCGCTGGAACGCCATGGCGATGGTTGTTCGGGCGAACAAGATGGAAGACGGTATCGGCGGTCACATTTCGACTTATGCGTCTGCCGCAACCCTCTACGAAGTCGGCTATAACCACTTCTTTCGCGGGCGCGATCATGAGTGCGGGGGCGATTCAGTATATTTCCAAGGGCATGCATCGCCGGGAATATACGCACGCGCCTATCTTTCGGGCCGGATTTCTGAAACGCAGATGCAGAATTTCCGGCGGGAATTGGCTCCCGAAGGAGGCCTGTCCTCCTACCCCCATCCCCACCTCATGCCTGATTTCTGGGAATTTCCTACGGTGTCTATGGGCCTTGCCCCCATTACCGCCATCTATCAGGCGCGGTTTGCCCGCTACCTGGAAGACCGGGGGCTTAAGCCCCGGACGGATGCGAAGGTGTGGGCCTTCCTGGGCGACGGCGAGACGGACGAGCCGGAGTCTCTAGGCGCGATCAGCCTCGCGGCGCGCGAAAAGCTCGACAACCTCATTTTTGTCGTCAATTGTAACTTGCAGCGTCTCGACGGGCCCGTCCGTGGAAACGGAAAGATCATCCAGGAACTCGAAGCGCTATTTCGGGGCGCGGGTTGGAACGTTCTGAAGGTCGTCTGGGGTGGCGATTACGATCCCCTGTTGGCGCGAGACAAGAATGACAACCTTGTCAACCGTATGGACGAAGTAATCGACGGCGAATATCAGAAATACGTCGTCGAATCGGGTGCCTACATTCGCGAGCATTTCTTTAGCAAAGAAAAAGGACTATCCGAACTCGTTCGCCACCTGACGGATGAACAGTTGCGCCGCCTCGTGCGCGGCGGGCATGATCCCGATAAGGTGTATGCCGCCTATGCCAACGCCACGACCAATGTGGGATCGCCCACGGTTATCCTGGCGAAAACGATTAAGGGATACGGCCTGGGCGAAAGCGGTGAAGGTAAGAATATTACGCACCAACAGAAGAAGCTGAACGAAGAAGAACTTGCCGATTTTCGCACACGCTTTGGCATTCCCATTTCGGATGAAGAGGTGGGCCGGGCACCGTTCTACAAGCCGCCGGAGGATAGCGCGGAAGCGATCTACTTGAAAGACCGGGAGGAATCTCTAGGCGGCTCGCTGCCGGACCGTCGCGTCGAAAACGCCCCCCTGAATCCGCCGCCCGATTCGCTGTTCGCGGAGTTTAAGGAAGGCACCAAAGGCCGGGAAGTTTCCACGACCATGGCCTTTGTGCGTATTTTGACGAAACTGCTTTCCGATAAGAATGTCGGCGAGCTTATTGTGCCCATCGTGCCCGATGAGGCCCGCACCTTCGGCATGGAGGCCCTGTTCCGGCAAGTAGGCATCTACTCTCATGTGGGCCAACTCTACGAGCCGGTCGACGCCGACAACTTGCTCTACTACAAGGAAGCCGAAGACGGCCAAATCCTTGAGGAGGGCCTCACGGAAGCGGGATCCGTCTCATCGTTCATCGCCGCGGGAACCGCCTACGCGACCTACGGCATCAACACGATTCCCTTTTTTGTTTACTACTCCATGTTCGGAATGCAGCGCATCGGCGATCTCGTCTGGCTCGCCGGCGACATGGGGTGCAAGGGTTTCCTCATTGGCGCGACAGCGGGCCGCACCACCCTCAACGGCGAAGGCCTCCAACATCAGGACGGCCACAGCCTTGTGCTGGCGAGCACCGTGCCCAATCTTGTGTCCTACGACCCGGCCTTCGCGTACGAACTGGCCACCATCATTAAAGAGGGCATCAAGCGGATGTATGTCGACGGCGAGGATATTTTCTATTACCTCACGGTCGAGAACGAAAACTACGCCATGCCGCCTATGCCCCGCGGGTGCGAAGAAGGCATCTTGCGCGGCATGTATAAATGCGGGAAGTCCTCGCTCAAGAAGGCCGATGGAAAGGCTCAACTCTTCGGCAGCGGCGCCATCCTGAATGAAGCCATCAAGGCGCAAGGAATTCTCGAAAAAGACTATAACGTCGCGGCGGATGTGTGGAGTGTAACGAGCTACACCGAGTTGCGCCGAGACGGACTTGACGCGGACCGCTGGAATAGGCTCAATCCCGGCAAGAAGCAAAAGGTGGCCTACGTAACGCAATGCCTGGAAAAGGAAGACGGCGTGTTTGTCGCGGCATCCGATTATATGAAGGCGTTGCCGGATCTCATCGCGCAGTGGTCGCCCAAACCCATCGCGTCGCTCGGCACCGACGGCTACGGCCGGAGCGAATCCCGCGAAGCCCTGCGCGATTTCTTCGAGGTCGACGCGCGCTTCATCGTGCTGGCGACGCTGTCCGCGTTGGCAGGCGACGGGACCCTGCCAACGACCGTGCTCAAGAAAGCCATCAAGAAACTCGGGATCGACCAGGCTAAACCCAACCCTATGACTTCGTAGTTATACTCCCAAAGCCATGTGCGGCTTTGCGATGAAATTTAGAATCGGATAATTGTTGATATGACGACAACCTTTACGCTTCCCGAACTCGGCGAAAATATTGAAATGGGGACCGTTGCCAACGTCCTCGTTTCGCCGGGCGACTCCGTCACCAAAAATCAGTCCATCGTCGAAGTCGAGACCGACAAGGCCGTGGTCGAAGTGCCCGCGCCGGCTGACGGGACCATCCTTACTGTGCATGTGAAGCCGGGCGACGAAATCCGCGTCGGCGACGCTATCATCGCGTTTGACGAGGCGGGGGATGGCGCTTCGGCTGCTCCGGCCCCCGCAAAAGAAACTCCTAAAGAAGAAGCTGCGCCGCCTCTCGCGACTCCGGCGGAACCACCCGCGCCAGTCGAAGCCCAGGGCGCGAACGGGGGTAGTCAACCCGGTGAATACGCGCCGACCGATCCGACTCGCTCCGTCGCCGCCGCGCCTTCGATACGCCGCTTCGCGCGGCAGATTGGCGTAGAGCTTGCCCAAGTAAAATTACCCGTCGGCCAAAAGCGCCTCACCATGGACGATGTAAAGGCCCATGCAAGGAATATGAACACCACTTCGGCCGGTTCCGCCCCAAGGGGCGTCGCCCATGCCGCGGATCCGCTGCCCGACTTTAGCCGTTGGGGCGAATTCCACCGCGAAAAGATGCACACCATTCGCCGCCGCACGGCGGAACGTTTGTCTACGGCTTGGGCGACCATTCCCCACGTCACGCAGCAGGATAAGGCGGATGTCACGGACCTTGAGAAATTCCGCAAGCAATACGGACCGCGCGCGGCGGCTGCGGGCGGCAAACTCACCGCGACGGCCATCCTCGTCAAGACCTTGGCCTCGGCCTTGAAGAAATTTCCCCAGTTCAACGCCAGCGCCGATATGGAAAGCCTTGAGATCATCTACAAGCACTACTACAACATCGGCGTGGCGGTCGATACCGATCGCGGGCTTCTCGTTCCCGTTATCAACAATGTAGACACGAAAAATATAGTGGAAATTGCCGTCGAATTGAATGAACTCGCCGAGCGCGCGCGGAATCATAAGTTGACGCTCGAACAAATGCAAGGCGGCTGCATCACCATCACCAACCTCGGCGGCATCGGGGGCACCAGCTTCACGCCGATCGTCAACCCGCCCGAGGTGGCCATCCTAGGCGTCTCGCGATCCAGCATAGAACCAGTCTACAAAGACGGCCAGTTCGTGCCAAGGACCATGCTGCCGCTTTCGCTATCCTACGACCACAAGATCATCGATGGCGCCGACGCGGCCCGCTTCACACGGTGGATCTGCGAAGCCATCGAGCAGCCGTTCTTGCTGTTCTTGGAGGGATAACGCCAAGAAGAAGGCGACTGTGATCGCAGGCCACCACGTCAGGTTCATTGTCGACGATTGCGCGTTCGAATTAGGTCCATTGGTCTGCCAAGTACAGCGTACGAAGGGTTCTTCGGGGGTGCTTCTTACGCCATCCGCGACGATTTCGCGGAGTATTCAGGTCCCTTCCATTGTCTACTGCTTTACGTAATACAATGTCCCGAAGGGACTGCGGGCTGTAGCCGGGGGATGAGCGAAGCGATTCCTCCGGTAAACGCACCCCATCCAATATTTCCCCGAAGGGGATACGGCGGCAAAGGAGCATTCGATGGCTGGGACGTATACCAATATCCTCTACCACATCGTTTTCAGCACCAAGAACCGCCGGCCTTTTCTAGCGCCCGAGATATCGCCGAGGATCTACTCGTATCTCGGCGGGGCCATTCGCGACGAGAAAGGGGTTCTCTATGAAATCGGCGGCATGGAGGATCACATCCATTTTCTCATCCGCTGGCGGTCGGACGAAACCATCTCGAATTTGGTCGGAAGCATCAAACGGAACGCGACCATCTGGATCCACGATACCTTCTCCGATCTCGGTGACTTCTACTGGCAGGAAGGCTACGGAGCGTTTACTGTAAGCCATTCTCAGGTGGGGAAGGTGAAGGCCTATATCCAGAACCAGGAAGAGGGGCATCGGAGAAAGGATTTCGTAAAAATAAAGACCGATGCTCGCGTTTTCTTATACCCTCAAAGGCAATGACAAGGGGAGGGCGGGCATCTTGCCCGCCATTTGTCGCGGGCGAGACGCCCGCGCTCCCCTTGTGTTTTCGGCGCAAAAACGCAAGAAAAGGGACAGACACGTCTTCGCTCGTACCTCGCTGCGCTTGCGTCAGTCCCCTTTTTGCTGAATCATTTGATTAAACGAACAAGGCCCTTCTAGGGGACTTCCTCAAGCCACCAGCTCTGCTGGTGGTTGCCAACCTAGACAGTATATCGCGCCGGGCTAGGCTGGGCCGGGGACGATGCAGCGCTATGCCGCGTGACTAATCTCCTTTCGGTTGCGCGCGCTTAGGACGACGGTGTCGTGGATGTGGAAATCGGAGACGGACTCGATGGCTATTTCGCGGTCGAACTCTTTTGCGATATCGTCGAGTTGCTGTTGGTTTTCGTGACGGAGCCGCCGCGCGACGTCGGGATGTACCTGGAGGATGATCTTTTTTTCCTTTGACTTGCAGAACAGTTTCCGCAACCGCCGCAAGGTGTCAAAGGTCATCGTGGTCACCGACCGGACTAGCCCCCCGCCCTCGCAATAGGGGCACGGCTGCGAAAGTGCTTTGACCAAATTGTGTTTCACGCGTTTTCGGGTCATTTCGATCATGCCCAGCTCGTTTACTTCTGAAACCGTCGTCTTTGCGCGGTCCACTTTGAGGCTGTCTTCGAGTTTCTTGATCAACTTCAATCGGTTTCGGTGGTACTCCATGTCGATGAAATCGATAACAATAATTCCGCCCATATCCCGCAGGCGTACCTGTTGGGCGATTTCCTTCGCGGCCTCCAGGTTTGTTTTCAGCACCGTGTCCTCTAGCTTTTTCCTGCCCGTGAATTTGCCCGTGTTCACGTCGATTGCGATCAGCGCTTCCGTTTGATCAATACAGATGTGGCCGCCGCTCTTGAGGAACACTTTGCGATTCAGGGCCTTTTCGATTTCCTCCTCGATACCGAAGCGGTCAAAGATCGGGCGCTTCTTATCGTACAGTTTGCAGCGGCCCATGAGCTCAGAAGAAAAGATTTCCAGGAAGTCCCGGATGCGGTCGTATTCCTCTTCGTTGTCGATCGTCAGTTTGCCCATATCGTCCGTGAAGGTATCGCGCACGATGCGAAGAATCGGCCCCATGTCCTGGTAGAGCAACTGGCCGCCCCGTTTGCGCTCCATCTTCTTTTTGATGGAATCCCAAGTTTGGCTCAGGTACTGCGCATCCTGTTGCAGCTCGGCTTTCGAGCGCCCTTCGCCTGCGGTCCGCAGGATCAGGCCGAAACGCCGCCGATTCCGGAGCGTGCGCAGAATACCTTTTAGACGGTTGCGCTCCTTGTCGTCATCGATTTTGCGCGAGACCCCAATCTGGCTTACCGTCGGCATCAACACGATATAGCGCCCCGGAAGCGTCACGAAATTCGTAAGGCGAACGCCCTTCGTGCCGAGGGTATCCTTCACCACCTGCACCATAATGTTCTGATTTTTCTTGAGGATATTTTCGATACTCGGGCGCTTCGCTCGCCTCGACTTCGACTTGGGAAGGCCCACGCCCTCCTCGAAATCAAAATCCCCTGTTCCTTCGGCGCCTGCGATATCCGAAACGTACAGGAAACCATTCTTCTCCAGGCCAATATCGACGAAGGCCGCCTGGATTCCCGGCACGATACTGTCGACCCGGCCCTTGTATACATTGCCGACCACGCTCTGTTCTTCGCTTCGCTCGATGGTCAATTCGGCGAGTCGGCCCGATTCCACGAGCGCGATGCGCGTCTCGAGGGGGTCCGCATTGATGATTAGTTCTTTCATGTTGTCTCCGCTAATAGCGTTACATTCAAAACGCGGTCAAGTTTGATACTGCCGCATAATTTTTTTGCGAACGTGAATGCTGAGCAATACACCGACGCACAGCATCGTCGTCAAGTAGAAGGAGCCGCCATAACTTAAGAATGGCAGCGGGATACCGGTCACCGGCAGCATGCCGACGGTGATGCCGATGTTTACAAATATGTGGAACCCGAGCAGTGTTACGATGCCCGTCGCCAACAGCGAACCGGCCAGGTCGGGGCTGGACTGGGCGAGCGTTAGGCCGCGCAACAAGAATAGCCCAAACACCCCAATAACCGTAGCCGCGCCCACGAAACCCCACTCCTCCGCGAGCTGCGAAAATATGAAGTCCGTATGATGCTCGGGCAAGTACCTCAAATATGTCTGAGTTCCTTTTTGATAGCCTTTTCCAGTCAGGCCACCACTGCCGACGGTAATCATACTCTGTCTTGTGTGCCAACCATCCACCTGTGGATCTGCCGCCGCCGGATCGACAAAGGTTTTCACCCGGCCTTGCTGATACTCGGTCATCTGGCTCCAGCCGACGGGCGCGGCAACAACCGCTATCAAAACGATGGCCATGAGGTGCCAGCGCTTGCAGCCGGCAACCCACAGCATCGCGAAAACTATCGGTCCGAGCGTCGCGGCTGTTCCCAAATTCGGTTGGCGTAGAATCAGGAGCCCTGGGATTGCCGCGATCATGAATGTCAGCAGAAAATAAGGCAGTTTCTCGATGCGCCTTCCGACTAAGCTTAAGAACCAGGCCAGCATAAAGATGAGCGCGAGTTTGCTTTGCTCGGAAGGTTGGATCTCAGTGATTCCGACATCGAGCCAACGCGTCGCGCCTTTGTGGGT
>JAPYPO010000720.1 GCA_029937645.1 Candidatus Hydrogenedentota bacterium | reverse complement strand
AAAAGGCGACTGTAGGGCCAATATTCAATACTGAAGAGATTCTTGACGAAAGCACGCTGGATATAAAGATCCTGCAAGATTGGCATGTGGACGAGGTGACAGGCGCGACGCGACAGCGGCTGATCGAAATCAATGTCGCCGAGTTGTGGCCAGGACAGGACTATCGGATTCCAGTGCGCATGACTGTGCCGCTCAAAGGCAAAGCAAAGGGCTTCCGTATCACAGGAGCAAATGCATATGAAGGATTGATGGAAGATTCGAAACCGAGCGAATTTGAGGCAAAACTTCTGGCAGGAGGCGTTGGCATCGTCAAGACTGTCGTCAAGCCGCTGAGGCAGATTCCGGGGAAGAGGAATCTGCAAAGACAGATGATGGCAATGATGCAGAAAGAGCGTAACCCGCGATACACGATAGTCTGGATTTGGTCGATGACCTTAATGCGGGCAACAACTGCGGCGTATGCGGAGGCCGACCATTTTGAAAAAGGTAAAGTGGCTGGTTCGGGTAGTTCTAAGAACGGCATATCGCCCGCGGTCGCCTTGATAAATGACGAGCGTTTTACCGCGACATGCTCCAATCACGCCTTTGCTTACTATTCGCCGATTCGAATGGGCGATGCGGAAGCGCTAGATGAAGTTGAAGCGGCAAGCAAAGCATTTTCCGAGGCTGTCAAGGCTGGCGATATAGAGATAGAGCCTGAACGCGCCAAGGCGTTTAGAGGCAAGACGGCGCAGCGGAGAGCGGGAGGATCCCAGGACGAGGCGCGCCGCTCTGCGGATCGCCTTATGCCCAACCTGTGCGTTACGGAGAATTGGGATCGACTGATGGAGCGCGGCGTCGATATTCTCTTCGAGCCGGGAACACATGATTATGTCGCATATGATATTGTCTGGGGTGCGCAAAACCATCCCCAGTTGCCCGTCTATTACCAACCTAATGGCGGGCACTCACAAACGCCGCATGTCGCCGTGGCAGAGGACGAACAGAATAGAGAAGCCTTCCTCTGGCATCACTTCTTTGGCGGCGATCCTCTGCTGAAGCCTCCGACGTCGAGCCATAAAGTCGACAAGGACAAGTTGACTGTCAGTGTAAGCTTCAAAGAAGGCCCTCAACCGATCAGCGGTCGCATCTGGTGGATCTACGACCGCGCTCCAGAAGGTTCCGCCCCGTTCTTGCACGTGCTAATTCCCGAAGACCAATGGATGGATATGGAACGCGACGCAAAAACCGGCGCATGGACTGCGACGATACCGTTAAAGGATGGGTTTGATCGAATCGATTTCTTCAGCAATCACGGGCACATGGCCAACGGCTACAAGCAGTATCTTTCGAGCCCTTATACCCGAGTGGAACTTCGCCCTTAACCCGGATTTTCCATTTGAAAAGGGCATCTTTAGATCCGGCGGAATCGTACCTTGATACCGCCACATCAACGCCGAGAGCTATATCACGATCGAGAAGTTCACGGCCTCGGCGGTGGAAGAATTTTGCAAAGCAAAAGAATAATGCCACCCGAGAATCATCACAGTAAGAGTGGTCATTGATTAATAAAAGTGTACGCCATGTTAAATATCTGCAAAGGAAAAACCATGAATGTTGAAATGAATCGAGTTTGAATTACAGCATCGCTGGTTATTCTCGCGGCTCTTATGATTGTCGAAACGTCTGCCACAGCTTTAGCGGAGGATTCTGGTGTTAAAAGGAATCGTAAACCATGAGCAAACAACACCCCATCCTGCTCTTCGTGATCCTCGCTCTGCTGGCGACGGCGCCCTTCTCGAATACGCAAGCGCAACAGCCCTCCGAAGAGCAACTGGCGCAAATACTCAAGCGTTTTCC
>JAPYPO010000128.1 GCA_029937645.1 Candidatus Hydrogenedentota bacterium | reverse complement strand
GTTAATCGATGCCGGCGGATCTCAAGATGACTCTTCCAAATGGGAAATCCGGGGTTTAACCGCTATTTTCGCTGTTTGTTCCCTTTGCGTCATTGCGAACGAGTACCTCTACTCTGACCATCCGTTTAACTTTGTTGTTGGCTCTGGAATATTTGCAACACTAATTGTCGAAAATTCATCTGTACACTTAGGAGCGATCCGCTACAATGTGTCTGACAGAGGATTCAACTGGCCACGTTCGCGGGCGGGGGAAATGGCGCATAGTTCGGAAGGACACAGTGTAAATGTTGTGGGATGAGTCTGAGACAACGGCCAGACGGTGTTCGTACGTGTTTGGCGGTCTAGTCGTCTTTGTAGGGCTTATTTCATTGAACGTCTTCGGGGCGACCTTCTCATCGCAGATTTTGGAGGTACTCGCGGGCGTCATCCTCCTTTGGATACTGGCTGCCGGCAGTATTCTCGCTGCATTTTTTGTCCTCGTTAAGTGTATTGGGTGGTACGTCAACAGGTTTCGAACCAAGTAGAGCGCTGCCTAGCCTGACCAGAGCGGCCCGCGTCATTTCGCCAAGTCTTGCCTATTCCCCCGCTATCGTGATTAAATTGCCTGAACGAATTCGGGAGGGGTGTGTTTATGGCGCGGGTTGAGTTGCGGAATGTCCGGAAGGTTTATCCCGGCGGGGTGGTCGCCGTTACGGACGCGAGTCTGTCTGTCGAGGACAAGGAGTTCGTGGTTCTTGTCGGGCCGTCGGGTTGCGGGAAATCGACTATGCTTCGCATGATCGCTGGGCTGGAGGAGGTCTCTTCGGGGGAGGTGGAGATTGGGGATCGGGTGGTGAATGACGTGCCTCCGAAGGACCGCGATATTGCGATGGTCTTTCAGAATTACGCGCTGTATCCGCACATGACGGTGTTTAAGAATATGGCCTTCGGGCTTATGCTGCGCAAGGTGCCGAAACCGGAGATCAAGAAACGGGTTGGTGAAGCGGCGCGGATTCTGGGGATCGAGGCGTTGCTGGATCGGAAGCCGAAGGCGCTTTCGGGGGGAGAGCGTCAGCGGGTGGCGGTGGGCAGGGCGATTGTGCGGGATCCGGCGGTCTTCTTGTTTGATGAGCCGTTGTCGAATCTGGACGCTAAGCTCCGGGTTCAGATGCGCGCGGAGATCAGCAAGCTGCATAACCGGTTGCAGACGACGATGATTTATGTGACGCATGATCAGGTCGAGGCGATGACGATGGGGGATCGGATCGTGGTCATGTTGGATGGCGAAATCCAGCAGGTCGCCACGCCTACGGACCTGTATAAGAAGCCCGTGAATAAGTTTGTGGCCGGGTTCATCGGGAATCCGCCGATGAATTTTTGCGACGGGCGCCTTGTGGGGGAAGACGGGAGCCTCCATTTTCATAGCGCAACGGGTGGCGTCGACTTGAAGGTGACCCCGGCACACTACGATGCCCTACGAAATCATATCGACGAAGATATCGTGTTCGGTATCCGCCCGGAAAACTTGCTGGAGAACAAGACGCAGGTTCCCGTGGCGGGTCGGAGTATCACGGCGAATGTGGAGGTGGTCGAGCCGATGGGGGCGGAGACGCATCTGTATTTGGAGGTGGGCGGCGGCACGTTTGTCGCCCGGATTACGGACGATACGTTGCCGGCGGAAAATGCGCCGCATGTACTGGATGCCGAGATGGGTTCGGCTCACTTTTTTGATGCGCGTACGGAAGCGCGGATCGTTTGAAATGGGTTGCAATTGGAATTTGAATGCAAGATTTTCACTTGGTCGATTCGTACATAGCGATTTACGCCATGCCTATGCTATGATCCGCTCCCACTAACGCTTTTGGAATTTTCAATGAACATGATATCTAAAAAAGTAGCAACAGGGTTTCTGGCTATCGCTTTGATTGCTGGTTGCCAGACAGGTTCGAACTCTTCGGATCCTCTTGACGATATGGGTCCGCTCGATTCCGTGTCTATTGACGAGGGTGGCGGTGCGTTGTTAGAGGAACCCGGTCTCCAATCTTCTCTGCAAAAGCGCTTCAGCGATCTTCCGTTGCCGGTGGGTGTCGTGGAGGACTTTGATCGCACGTACATTTTTGAGTCTAAGAAATTGCAGATTGGCCGGATGGTATACCGGATCAAGGCTTCTGTTTCTGAGGTGGCTCGTTTTTACATTCGCGAGGCCGCCCGGAACGACTGGCGTCTGGATAGTGTGCTTCAGGCGGATGGCGCGGAGTTGGTATTTCGTAAGCCGGGAAAGCGGCTGCAAGTTATGATTCGTGAATCTGGAATCGCCAGGGGGTCGTTGCTCATCATCCACTTGACTCCTGAGACTGGCGCTGATAATTAGGGAAAACTGGAGATTACCGCAAGGCCATGGCAAAGAAACACTCACATTCGGAAACCGAAGCGCATGAGGAAGAAGTCCAAAAGGGCGACTTCGAGGCGCTTCTTGATCATGTAAAAGAAAACCCGTTGCTCTATACCGTCGGCGCCGTCTTTATCGTGGTGTGCGCGTTGGCCGGTGTTTTCTACCGGCTCTACTCGGATGGTGTCGCGCGGGAACGCACGGCCGAGTACGCCCGCGCCCTCGATATCGAAGATCCAATCGAACAATCGGAGTCGCTTGCTAAACTCGCCCTGGGCAATTCTGCCCTGTCTGCTGAGACCTTGTATCTTAGCGGTGAGATGGCTTTTCGCGGGGCGGATGTGGCGAAGGCGGAAGCGGCCTTTGCCCGGTTGCGGGCGGATTTTCCTGACTACGAATTCACGCCGGATGCCATCGAAGGCTTGGGCTATATTGAAGAGAGCGCGGGCAACTACGTGGACGCGATTGCGAAGTATCAAGAAATACTGGATAAGTTTCCTGACTCTTTCGCGGGGCGCCGCCAGTCGTTTAATATCGGACGGAGTCAGGAGCAGGCGGGTGAGGTGCAGGCCGCGATCGACGCGTATCGCGATCAGTTGACGACTTTCCCCGGATCCAATGTCGCGCGCCGGGCTCAGGCTGCGTTGGACCGCTTACGCGAAAGCAATAACGAACTGTTTTCCGGTATCGGCACCACAGATACGGAAGTGCTTAGCACGCTCGAATCGGTTCTCGAATCGGTGAAATTGGACGCTGCGGAGGGCTCTGCGGAAGATTCAGCGGCACCGGAGGATGAGGCGACGCCATCTGAGCCGGTCGATGCGGAACCGGAAGCGGCTGAAGCAACGGACGCTGCGGAAGTTTCTGATGCGGAAGAAGCAACGGACGCCGCGGAAGTATCTGACGCGGAAGAAGCCGAGACCGAAGCCCCTTGATTTCATCGGCGGCTTAGCAGCCCCCCCCCCCGCTTAGCGATCGCACCAAAATAGATTTTCCAAGATCGCAAAAAATGGAGACAGTCCCGTCTACGCTCGTGCCTCGCTTCGCTTGGTACAGTCCCCATTTTTTGCTCAGACCCCGGAATAAACTTGGAAAGGTTATTTCGATCAATTCCCTTATCCCCGTTCGGGCCGTGGATCGCGTAGCATCAGATCGGCGATGGCTTTTCGCGCATCGGCCCCTTCGTAGAGTACGCGGTACACTTGGTGCGCGATGGGCATTTCTACGCCTTCCCGTTCTGCCAGCGCGTTCGCGGACTGGGCCGTATTCACGCCTTCGGCCACCATGGGCGTCGCGGCCAGCGCCTCCTCTACGGACATTCCTTCTGCCAGGCGTATGCCGAGCGCGTGGTTTCTCGAATGGCGGCTCGAACAGGTGACAATCAGATCGCCCATGCCGCTGAGTCCCGCGAAGGTAGCCGGGTCGGCGCCCATCTTGGCACCCAGCCTGGAGATCTCCGCTAAGCCACGGGTGATCAGGGCGGCGCGGGCGTTGTCGCCCAGCTCGAAGCCATCGCAGATGCCCGCCGCGATCGCCATCACATTCTTAAGCGAGCCGCCCAACTCGACGCCCAAGACATCCTGGCTCGTATAGACGCGGAAAGCGTCGCTGTTGAATGCGGCTTGAACGGTTTCCGCCACATCGATGGATTCGTTGGCGGCGACGACGAGGGAAGGCTGGTCGCGCGCGACCTCTTCGGCATGGCTCGGCCCGGAAAGAGCCGCGACGGGCACGTTGCCGCTTGTCTCGCGAATAACTTCGTGCATGCAGTACAGTGTGTCGGTCTCGACGCCCTTGGCTACGCTGACGCGAATCGTTTCCGGGTTGAAGGGGTAGCGCTCGGTCATGAGGCGCATCACATGCGACGGTACGGCGAGCACTGCCATTTCGGCGGTGGGATCGGTGTCCATCGAAATCTCCACCGATTCCGGAATTTTGATGCCGGGAAGAAAAACGGGGCTCTCCCGCGTCTCGCGCAGGGCGTCGGGGTTATCTTCCTCACGGCACCACAGGCGGACTCGGTGTCCATTTGTCGCGAGAAGGCGCGTCAATGCGAGCCCCCAACTTCCCGCCCCTACCACTTGTATGTACATGCTCTATACTTTCTCGCTCTTCGCATCTTGGAGGTAGGCATCGAGCCGCGCCTCGAAGAATTCGCGCGTCTTTTCCAAGCCCTGGGCCAGGGGCGTTGATGGCCGCCATCCGAGCGCGTCTTTGATGCGCGCGTTCGAGATGGCGACGTCGCCCACATCCATGTTTACCCATTCGTCGGGCCACGGTACGTGACGCACGGCCCCCTTGCCAAATAGTTTTACAACTTCTTCAGAGAATTGCGTGATCGAAAACTCTTCGTCGCCCGCCGCGAAAAAAATTTTGCCGAGGGCGGCGTCGTTGGATGCCACTTCGAGTAGTGCGTCGACGCAATCGTCCACGAACAGGACGTTCCGCTTTTGTCGGCCGTCGCCATAGATGGTCAAGTCGCGGCCCAGCAGGGTCAATCCGATGAAAAAATTGAGCACGCCGGAGTCGTTGCTCTTGATGTTCGCGCGCGGCCCGTAGATATTCGCCAACCGGACTACGGAGGTCTTGAGTCCGTGGGCGGCATGATAGATGAGATGGTATTTTTCGGCCACGCTCTTGTTCGCTGAATAGATATCGAGGGGAAACTCGGGGTGGTTCTCGTCGATAGGCGAGTGGATCATGGGGCCACATTGGGTGCTCGTTCCGATGTACACGACGCGCGCAGCGGGGTTGTTGCGGCGTACACACTCGAGGACGTTCATTGACCCCTTGCAGTTGATGTCGATATCAAGATAGGGATCCTGCAAGGAATAGGTGTGGGAGGTGTGGCCTGCGCAATTGAAGATGACGTCCTGCTCCGAAACAACGGGATCGAGCAGATTGAAGTCGCGGATATCGTTGATGATTACGCGCACCCGATCTTCGAAGCCGTCGAGGTTCCGGGTATTGCCACCGCCGTGGTCCATCAAGGAATCGAGCACGGAAACCTGGGCCCCGAGTTCGACGCAGCGCAACGCGAGGTTGCTGCCGATAAACCCGAGTCCGCCCAGCACGAGGACGCGTTTACCTGCGAAAAAGGGCTCTAGAGAAGACACGCAGCGCACTCCCTTGAAACATACTTAGCCACAGAGGACACAGAGGCCCCAGTGCGGTATCGCCGCGAAGAGGGACGGCATAGGAACGAGGCCAACCTTCTTTTTGCCCGACCAGGCCTACCCCGATAACATCCCCCTTGATCCCCCTTCAAAGGGGGATCAAGGGGGGTGTTTCGTCTTCTCTGCATTCGGCGACTTCCTTGTGCCAGTTTCTCAAAACCAACTCTGTGTTCTCTGTGGCTAATCAATGAAAATCAGCGCATCGGATAGTTCGTTCTCGTCTTCCGATGTTCGGGGTAGGAGGGCGGCAAGGCGTTCGCCTGCTTGCTCAATCACCCCGCACAGGGCGGTGGCGGTGTCGCCTTCTTGGATGCCTTCGATGAGGAACTGGCAGAGATCATCGAGCGAGGGTTGGCCCAGCTTTTCGAGGACCGCCTGGTCGCCGACAATGGCGGCCATGCGCTCGAACAGAGAAATGTAAATGAGTACGCCGCCCGCACTTCCGGTGTGGTGGACGCGTTGATCGTAGAAAGCCTTTTGGGCCAATTCGCCTACTTCGGCTTTCATCTCCGTGCGGGAGGTGAACATGCGCCTCAGCCAGCTGGTGTGTGTGCCGATGAAAGCGCCCAGGAGGAAACCGAAAATGACCGCAGTGATGAGCAAGGGGAGCTCGAAGCGGCTAAGGGTGGTGCCCCATTGCGCGTCGTCGGTTCCTTGAACGCTGAGGGCAAACCACACGGCGGCCATCAGGATGAGGCCCAACCACAGGCCCACGATGTCCTCCGCGCGGTCGTAACGGCCGGAGGCCGTCGCGACCACGGGCACGATCTCGGCGTGGGTCTTCGCCTCCGCTGCGGCGATGGCTTCCTGAATGCGGTCTTTTTCTTGGTCGGTGAAAACTTTGGATGCTCTCTTCATACCATTTTCCCGCCTACCATGACCCGGTAGCGCCACCGCCACCGGAGAATCCGCCGCCAAAGGAACCGCCAGAAAATCCCCCACCTCCGCCGCCGCTGTTGCGCATGGCGTTGTAGAGGATGTAGCCGGTTACGCTGAATACGCCGCCCCAGAATAGCCAGGCCCAACCGCTGGCGCCCCGGCGGATGAGGGAGGCGAAGGTGAATGCCATGAGCCCGAAGAATCCGGCTATGATGAGTACGCGGCCCCAGGATATGGGCGGTCTGGGCAGGGATTCGCCCCTGGCCATGCTGTCGAGCGCCTCGACGCCCGCAAGAACGCCTGCGGAAAAATTGCCGCGTTTGAAGCGGGTAATAATCTGTTCGTCCATAATTTGTTGGCAGGCGGCATCTTGCTCCCGGCCCCAGCCATCGCCCAGTTCGATGCGCGCCATGCGGTCGTCGCGTGATACCAGCACGAGAATACCCTTGTTCCATGACTCGCCACCTACCGTCTTGGGCCCGATTTCCCACTGATTGAACAACAGGAGCGCGAAGGTTTCGATGCGCATGCCCGCGCCGCCGTACTGTTCCATGCTTTCGATTGACACCACGATGATGGGAATGGCCTGGTCGGTTAGGAGCGCGTCGGAAATTTCGGAGATGCGAATCTCGTCTGCATCGTCGATCATGTACGCGCGGTCGCGGACGAATTCGCGGTCGCCGGGGCGCTCGATGGCGATTTCCTGGGCTCCGCTGTATTGGACTGTGGAGGCCATGGCGATGACCGCCATCAGAACTACAGCGACTCTTGAACGGATATTCATTGTAGGATGCGAACCCCATGCTAACGGCTAGAGGGCTCAGAATGCCCTAAGCCATGAGGAACTTCAAGCTGGCCTGTTGGCCGAGTCGGTATGGGTTGATAGCGGCATGCTGGAATAGGTAGGGTAAAGCCTTTCAATCCGTGGTTTTGAATGGCGAATCTTTCAACGGACAGGATGTTTTCATGAGTATAGAGATCCCACCGGAAGCCTATGCGGGCGAGGCAAGAATCCAGAATTTTCGCGTTGAGCAGACGGTCTATTATGCGGTGCAGGAGCCCGTCCCGTCGGATGCCGGCCCCCCCGCGCTGCTGGTCGCCCTGCATGGATACGGCATGGCGTGTAAGAGCTTTATCCGAAATTTTCGTTGGCTGAGTGAGCGGAATATTCTTGTCGTTGCGCCGCAGGGTCCGGGCCAGTTTCGTTGGCAGGAAACGGGCGGGATCGGGTTCGGATGGCTTACGAAGTATAAGCCTCGGGAGACTATCGAAGACCAAATGGTCTATATGCGCGCGCTCTTTGAAACACTGAGGGCGCAGTACACCTTCGATCCGGATCGGGTCTTCACGCTTGGGTTCAGTCAGGGGGCGCCGGTGGCGTACCGGATCGCGGCGTCGGATATCGCGAAGGTGCGGGGCGTCATTGCCTGCGGGGGTAAGCTAACGGATGACATCATCCAGCGCATTGGCACGTTTGAGGAGTTTCCCGTGATGCTGGTGCATGGGCGCGGCGATGAGTCGGTGCCGATAGAGGAGGCGGAGCGAGCGGAGGGGATATTGACGGATAGCGGCTTCGAAGTGGCTACGGAGTACTTCGACGGCTACCACGACTTGCCGCCGGATCAGGTGGACGCGATTGTGAAATGGGTGGAGACGCGGGCGTAAGGGTTTCATACAGGAAACACACGTGACACTGGGCAAAACAGAACTGGAACGGGCGCGGACGGGTGTGTCCTTTTTTCGTATACCAATGATCTATTTGAATACTTACGTTTTCACGAGTTGTCATGCATCGCAGAGCATCCAGATAATGAACTGACGTAGTTTGCCCAGGGTATCAAGGAGGAGAAATCGCGATGGCTGAATCCACTCGTCAGATCCCGCTGGATGAACCGCCTTCGCGATCAAGCGGTTTGGCGGTGGCCAGTCTGGTGTTGGGCATTCTATCCTTCGCGGTGGCCAGTCTGGCATTGGACATTCTACCCTTCGCGAGCGCCGGCCTATTTTGTTCCATTCCGGGGATTATCACGGGCCACATGGACCGTTCGCGGATACGGCAGGCACCCAATTTTGGGGATGCGGCCATGGCCCTAGCCGGACTTATTCTGAGCTATCTCAACATTCTGGCCGTAATCGCTGTTATCGTCGTTTCGAACCAGATCCGATCAGAGTTACCCACCAACGATTCGGCCGCGCGCGGCGGTTTACGCACGATTTCCATCGGTGAGGCGGCTTTCCAACTCGAGGGCATCAACCCGCTGCCGAACGGCATCGGTCAATACGGGACCCTTGAAGAACTCGGCGCAGGTGAAAGGCCCTTCATCGACGCGGCCCTCGCCAGCGGCACGAAGCAAGGCTACGTATTCACCATCACTCCGGCGCTCGTTGACGGCGTCCCAGTGTATACGGCAACAGCGGTGCCCAAGGAGATGGGCGTTACAGGTGATCAAACCTTCTTCGTAGATCATACGGGCGTAATTCGATTTGAGTCGGACGGCTCAGTCGCGACCAGCACTTCTCCTCCGATGAATTGAGTATTACCGACGGGCAGGGATTGGATGTTAGGCAGGTTAACTCCTCCCCTCTCCGGAAGGGAGGGGCGCGATGTCGGCTTACCGGTATAGGCTTCGCCCGATCCCCATGGCTTCGCGGCATGACTCTACGGTTTCGATGGCTATGGGCGAAACTTTTTCGGCGCTTTCGCGTAGAAATTCTTCCACGGATTCGTCGGTGTTGGTGGGGGCGTGGAAGGCCTCGATGATGGGCGCGTTGAATTGGCTGACGTATTCGGCGAGGGTGGTTTTGAGGCTGCCGTAAAATTTTTCGCCACGCCGATATTTTCCAACGAAATCGAGGTAGACGTCTTCGGGGGCAAGCAGGTGGAGATAGTAGTACAACGCTCCGAGGCTGCCGGGCATTTCGGGTATGACGTCGTCGGGATTGTTGGATTCGGTTTTTAAGGGCAGCGGGTCCGTCGTGGTCTGCACGCCCTTGATTTTCTTGAGGACGAGCTTGGGATCGTCTAACAGGCCCAGGTCGTTGTTGTCGCTCTTGCCCATTTTCGCGCCCCCGTCGAGCCCGGGAAGCCGTATGGCGTTTCGGGGGACGGATTGGGGAAGTTTCAGGGTCTCGCCGAAGCGGTGGTTAAATTTCTTCGCGATGTCTATGGCCATTTCTACGTGCTGGCGCTGGTCGTCTTCCTCTT
>JAPYPO010000719.1 GCA_029937645.1 Candidatus Hydrogenedentota bacterium | reverse complement strand
TTTGAAACCTGCTCGCGATGGCCGCGAGCGGGTGCATATGGGAAATGTCGGTTCATAACTACTCCTCCTCCTGGAACCACCCTACACTACGCGTAACATACCGCCCTAAGAACGTTTCTGCCGGGCCTAACTCCTAATTCGCAGCCACATGATTTACCCGCAGCACTTCAACTTCCCCAGAGTTCCCAAGCAATCCCTCCGGGAATTGTCCACTCGCGACGATCCTGCCTGGAGCCGCCATGAGTTCGCCCATATCGACGGGCGCATCGCGGGTCGCAAATACGACGATAGTCTCAAGCCCAGCATTGTTGTCGAGCTGATAAGACATCCCTACTCGAGGGAGCACGAGGTCCCCGCTGGAGTCCGAAACAAACTCAGTCCGATCAACCCAGCGCCCATGGTTCGCCAACTCTTCATCGGGATTCGGTAGCAGCAGCGTACTTTTTCCCGTGGACGAATGGGAAATGACATAAATATGGCATCCTTCGTTCACGCGGATCCGGACCTTAAGAAGTCCGCCCGAGGATATCGCGTCTCCGTTCTGAATCGGGCGAAGCTGCTGTCCCCCGGCACTCATGCCCCAGAGTTCAGCGTCCACCAGGCTACCCGCAACCCCGCGCGTGACCGCACGAGCCCTGGACTCTTCAAACTCCGCCATCGTTAATACGCGGTTCCCGTCATTTTCCTCCAGACGAACGACGCGCACGCGCCGGTTATTCGCCTGATCACGCTCGGAAAGGTTCTCCAGTTTCGGCCGTGTTTCTCCATAACCCACACTACGAATTCGATTTCCATCGACGCCAAATTTCCGCGCGAGATACCGCTTTACCGAACGCGCCCGCTCCTCCGACAGAAGCTGGTTGTAGTCCGTAGAACCCAGGTTACAGGTGTGCCCCTCAATCTGGACGTTGTACCCGCTGAGAGCGCCCGTGGACAGGGTAGCGCCCAAGCGATCAAGCGCTGACTCGGCCTGCGGCGATATTTCGGACGAGTTTCGACCGAACAGGACCAATTCCTCATCGGACATGTCCACGTAGGGCGCCGACTCCGGGACGATGACGAAGCCACCTCGCGTCGATGGAATCATCGTGCCGGTCCCACGCGTGGGGGCGAGTTTCCCTTCGAAGTCAAAGGTCGGCGCTTGAGCCCAAGCCGTCTCAGCGAAAAGCGCGAGGCACAGAACAACACCTGCAAACGCCCAGCGTACAATCGCTGTGCGGAAACTCCGGACCGCTACGAATATCGTTATGCGTCTCACGTTTTCTACCTTTTCCTATTCCACGATCTCGACATTGATTTCGGAACTACCCAGAGAAACAATTTCCAGGCTGTTGAATAGTTCTTCCAAGCTGTCACCAGAAGAAAAATTCCCCATTTCATCGCTTAGCTTCGCCAGTTTCCCCGCTGTATCTTCACCCTGACTAACCGCAAATAACTTCCAGTCGCTCGGCCCTGCGGGCCCTCGCGCATGGAAACTATATCCACCATTCAACTTGGGAATCCTGAATTCATGATCTGGCTTGGCAAGGGAATCGATCTCGTAAGGATTTGGAAACAAAAGACTTAAGTTTCCGTCACTGTCCTTGTTAAAGAGCAGAACGTAACAATCTAGCGCCGTCGCAACGCGAAATGCCACGGGCTTCCCAACGGAAAATGTCCTCTGTCCCGGTTCCACCGTGTCAAAGGTGCTTATCGCTTGTATCGGCGCTGCAGGGTCGGACTTTACCGCAACGTTAGAATCTATCGCCGGCAGCAATGCCTGGACGCTTTCCAATACCTCCGCCTCTAGGTCCTCCAGCAGCGTGTCTACCGCCTCCGACTCAGGTTCGCGCACACTATCGT
>JAPYPO010000127.1 GCA_029937645.1 Candidatus Hydrogenedentota bacterium | reverse complement strand
CTTCAATCTCATTGGCTCCGGTCGCCGACGGGTCCATATGGGTAATCTCGGTTGAGACGACCCTTCGTGAAATCGTCCGCCAGGATCCCGATATTGTCGTGCTCGGCGAAATCCGTGATACGACTACGGCTAAGTTTGCCGTTCAAGCCGCGTTGACCGGCCACAAGGTTTATTGCACCTTTCACACGGAAGACAGTGTGGCCGCGCTCATTCGGCTCATGAATATGCAAATCGAAACGTATCTGATCGCGTCGACGGTTCTCTCGATTCTCGCGCAGCGCCTACTTCGCCGGATCTGCACGGATTGCGCGGTCCCCCATGTACCCACGCTCGATGAGCTGCAGGTGCTGGGTGTGGATCCCGCTGAGATCCGACAATTTGAGATTAAGCGGGGGAAGGGCTGTACCGAGTGTAATTACACGGGCTACCGCGGGCGGGTTGCGGTGTTCGAGTCGCTCGTGATGAACGATGCGATTCGTGACGCGATAGCGCAACGGCAGCCCGCGAGCGCGATTCGGGAGATCACCTATGCGACGACCGATATCCTCAGCATGCGCGAGGACGCATTGGCCAAAGCACTCACGGGCGTCACCTCGCTTGATGAAGTGCGGCGCCAGACGCCCGTTCCGCATCGGATGCGCTCCATCGCGCAGATCCAACGGATGACACGATGAGGCAGCGACTCCGATGAACGCGTGTCCATTTTGCGAAAAAGCTTTTGCTTCGTTGCACTCCACGTTTGGCCATTCAGAAATTTTTACCTGCGAGGAATGCCGGAATCCACTGCTCGTGTATCGCGAGGGAAATCACTATACCGTCTCCCCCATGCCGGGCCTGCGCGATGTTCGGGACGAGGCCCCACCGCAGTCGGTGGGGGGCGAGATTATTGATGCCCTCCGGGCGGAAAACTATGTCCTTCCCGTGTTGCCGACCATTGCTCAGCAAATCGGCGACGCCATTTCCGAGACGGGAGTTTGGGAAGAGGAACTCTTCGAAATGGTATCGAGCGATCCCGTCGTCACAGCGCGGATGATGGATGTGGCGAACGGCGCCGTCTACGGCGGACTGGACCCGGTCGAAGACATTGCGTCGGCCTGCGCGCGCATGGGCTCGGATACGGTAATGGCAACGTTGACTGATCTCGCGAAAGGCCCCGTATTCTATACCCAAGACTTGGATCTCGCGCGCGCCATTCACGATCATTGGCGGCACTCTCTATTTACGGCCCACTGTGCCCGGGAAATCGCCGCAGTCCGAAATGAGCCCAATCCCGACAGCTACTTTGTCGCGGGCATGCTGCACGATATCGGGAAATACCTTCTCTATTCACTCTTCGCCGAGAACACGAGCGAGGCGGTGAAGATGGTTCGCGAATCGCCGACGCTGATGCTCGAAACCGTTCAACGGTTCCACACCTTGGTCGGCCTGGTGTTGACGCAGCGATGGCAATTGCCGCCCGCGGTGTGCGTCGCGGCTTTCTGTCACCACGAACCCGAACGTGCGCCGGATGAGACCTATCGGATCTCGACGCACATTGTGTCGCTGGCCAATGCGATGGCGCACCGCTCGGGTCATGGGGCGCACGAACCCGTGGAGACTTCGCTGTTGTCGCATCCCTCCAATGGCGTCCTCGAACTGAGTGACATCCGCATCGCAGCCATACGAATCGATATTCAAGATCGCCTCGAACGAACGATTGAGAATGTGGTGCCATCTCATTTCGGATAAGTCGATTCAACCCCACAAAAGAGAATCCATGACGACACCAGTTACCATCTACCATAACCCCCGATGCTCGAAGAGCCGACAGACCCTCGCCCTCCTTCGCGAACACGGCATCGAACCGGCGATCCGCGAATACCTCAAGGATCCGCCCAGCGCAAAGACCGTTCGGAGTCTTGTGAAGCAACTTGGAATCACGCCGCATGAGATTCTTCGGAAGAAAGAAGCGGCGTATAAGGAGGCCGGACTCAGCCAGGATTCATCGGATAAAAATGTTGTTGATGCCATCGAACAATTTCCGGTCCTGCTTGAACGACCCATCGTGGTGTGCGGTAAGCGGGCGGCAATCGGACGACCTCCGGAGAATGTGCTCCCTATTTGCGGGATTGAAGGTTGAATGTAAATTATTCTTCACCGCGAAAAATACGAAGGAATATTATTTCATCGCTCAGAATGGGAGTACCGCTTGATGCGGTTTATAATACAGCCTGGATATTGGGCAATTGACGACGATGTGGAAAGTTGATGAAATCGCGACTGATTAACAAGGCTTGGCTCGTATGGGGTCAACGGCTTATGGCGATTGTGGCGCTCTTGACGGTGTCGTGCTCGGCTCCCGTGGAGCGTCCCAGCGTCCTCCTGATCGTCGTCGATACCTTGCGGGCGGATCACCTGACGGGGAACCGAAATGGGGTGCCGTTCATGCCAAAGCTGTCGGCCATGGCTGAGGACTCCTGGCATTTCGCAGAGACCACATCGCAGGCGTCGTGGACAAAACCGTCGATGGTCTCGCTGTTTACTTCGTTGTATACCGGTACGCATGGTGTTGAGTTCGGTACGCGAAAACAGTTTCTGGACGATTCGTCGTTGGAAATCGACATGTTGCCCAAGTCGCTGGAGTCGATGGCGCGTTTTTTCAAGGATCACGGCTACGATACCGCGGGGATTCAGACGAATCACCAGCTAGTGGAAGATTTCGGATTCGGTGAAGGGTTCGACGCGTACCACATGCTCGGCGATGTGCCTGCCTCGGTGGTTTCGGACGAGGCGATTAAGGTGGCGGCGAAACTCACGCCCCCTTATTTCTTGTATGTCCACCTCCTCGATCCTCATGCATCGTATGAACCTCCGGAAACGTACCGCGCCCTGTTCGAAGACGGGCTAACCGCGCTTTCGGAGGAGGAGGAGGAGATTCTTGCGAATTATGGGGAGTACTATGACGATCACATTCTCCACTACTTGGGGCGTCGCGAGGTACGACAGATTGCAACGCTGTCCGAGGCGGCGCGTGAGGTCGTCCGCGCACGGTATGGCGGGGAATCCCGATTTTCGGATGATGAGGTGGCGCGGCTCATTGCGGAGATACGCGGGAAGGACGAAGAAACAATCATAGCGTTTACCTCGGACCACGGTGAGGAATTCTGGGAGCACGGGGCCGTGGGCCACTCCAAATCACTGTACCAAGAACTGATTCATGTGCCGTTGTTTATCTCGGTGCCCGGGGCCGCGCCGCGCCACGATTCTCAGCCGGCACAGTTGATCGATCTGTTGCCGACCTTCGCGGAATTGTGTGGGCTAAAGGCTAGGCGGTACTGGCAAGGAGTCAGCCTTGTAGGCGAACGAGTGGACCTGCCTGTGTTCTCGGCGACGGGAGGCTCAAGCCGTGAACATGATTTTCGTCTTCGAACGGTTCGCCTCGGCCGCTACAAGCTTATTCACGACGGCAACAAGAAAAGCGTTTCCGTGTATGACCTCGTAGCCGATCCGGAGGAAACTCATGACCTCGCGAAATCGGAAGAAGCCTTGACGAGAATGCTTCAGGAGGCTCTTCAGAAACATAAGCTGGACAATGAGAAGCATCCGAAGTTCCAGGCGACTAAGGAACTCACGAGCATTGATGAAGACACGCTCGAGCGACTTAAAGATTTGGGGTATCTTGGCGAAGATTAAGGCGATTTGATGAGTATGGTGGTAAATAGGGGGCAGTGGAATCGGCGAAGAGATAATGCTCGAACCACGAATGGACACGAATTAACACCAATACCAAAGAATCATTAGTGTTTATTCCTGTCCATTCGTAGTTCTAAAATCACTTGGCGATAACTCTTGGTTTTTCACCAGATCCACTGTCCCCTATTTGCCGGCATGGGTGGCGATTAATCGACGAGATTTCGCCCCGTAAACTCACAGGTCTGGCGATGCGATTTCCTAGCGAGGGGAATGATATTATCGCGTGTACGTTCTGGCGGATGGGGCTGGAGCGGTCGACTCAAACATAATTTAAGAGGAATGAATCATGAATGGTTATTATCAGCGCGTGATGGCGGTGGCGCTTGTTGCTGTGATTGGCGTGAGCGCGTTTGCCCAGGAGTCTCCTGGTTCTAAGGAGAATAGTATGGAAGGCCCCACGCTGCGGTTTATTGAGACGAATGGCATTCGGATGCGTATTGCGGAGATGGGTGAGGGACCGCTGGTCTTGCTTATTCATGGCTTTCCGGAGTCGTGGTATTCGTGGCGTCACCAGTTGCGTGGGCTCGCGAAGGCGGGATACCACGCGGTCGCTCCGGATATGCGCGGCTATGGCAAGACGGAGGCGCCGGACGATGTGGGCGACTATGACATCGTGCATCTGTCGGACGATGTGGCGGGGATCATCGACGCGCTTGGGGAGGAAACGGCGGTGATTGTGGGGCATGACTGGGGCGCGCTGGTTGCGTGGAATGCGGTGTTGCTTCAGCCGGATCGCTACCGTGGCCTGATCGCTATGAGTGTGCCTTATAATGGGCGGTCGGAGGAGCTGCTAACGAAAACGTGGAAACGCAATTACGGTGAGAATTTCTTCTATATTCTCTATTTTCAGGAGCCGGGTGTGGCGGAGGCGGAGTTCGACGCGAATCCTCGGGGCCTTTTGAGCCGGTTGTATCTCTCGCCCGGCTCGCCGCGGGAGGCCAGCGCGATCACAGACCCAAAGATGAGCGCGGGAGGCTGGATCGGGAGGATGGGCGCGCCGAAGGGGTTACCGGACTGGCTCTCGAAGGAAGACCTGGACTATTACGTTTCTGAGTTCACGGAGGCGGGATTTCGCGGCGGCATCAACTACTATCGGAATTTCGACCGCAACTGGGAGATTACACCGCAGCTTGATGGGGCGAAGGTGGAGGTCCCGGTGTTATTCGTTGCGGGCGAGAAGGACGGTGTCATCCGGGGTGCGGGGGTCGAGCAACTGCGTCAGGGCATGAGCAAGGCCACGACCGATCTACGCGATGTTGTGATCTTCCCCGGAATCGGTCATTGGGTTCAACAGGAAGTACCGGCGGAAACGAACGCAGCGATGATTACGTTTCTGGACGGGTTGGACGAGTAGGCGAAACTCCTCCGGAAAATCAGCTCGCGGGTGGCGCCTTCAAACGAGCCCCGGCTTCTTCGCGTCGAGCCAATCAATTGCGCCTTGTTGCAGCGCGCGCTTGTCGACTTTTCCGGATGCGATTCGGGGCAGGGGCCCATCCGCAAAGAGTACGTGGCTCGGGACTTTGTAGGTAGCCAACTTTGAGCGAACATGATCCTGGATTTCCTCTTCGGTAGCGCTGCACCCTTCCTTCAGGAATACGGTAGCGCATACGATTTCGCCGAGCCGCTCGTCGGGCGCGCTGTGGGCTGCGGCTTCACTTACGGAGGGGTGTTCGTACAACACGTTTTCGATTTCACCGCAGGCGATGTTTTCGCCGCCACGGATGATGATGTCTTTAGCGCGCCCCGTGATGAAGATGTAGCCTTCCTCGTCCAGGTGCCCTATGTCGCCGGAGAAGATCCAGCCGTCTTGCAAGGTCTCGGCCGTGGCGTCGGGCCGATTCCAATAGCACCGCATATTGGCCGCGGACTTCATGCAGATTTCGCCTTCCTCGTTGGGCCCGAGTGCGTTGCCTTGCTCGTCGCGGATTTCGACGGACACGAGCGGCGGACAGGCGCGGCCCACTGAACTCGGACGCTCTATATACTCCTCGCCGGAAATAACTGAGGTGATCGCGTTGGTTTCCGTCATGCCGTATCCCGTGCCGGGCTGAGCTTGGGGAATGCGTTCCTGGATGAGTTTCACATGTTTCGGTGGGCGGGCGGCTCCGCCTCCGCTAACTCTGACCAAGGCCCCCAGATCGCGCTTCGGCAGATCGGGCGAGTTCAGGATCTCCCCGATTATGGTGGGAACGCCTTCGATAGTCGTAACCGACTCTTTCTCGGCTAGTTCGAGCGCCATCTCGACGTTCCATTTGTACATAAGAACCATTTTGCGGCCCGAGCGATAGCTAAGGAACAGCATCGTGTGAAGGCCGGATACGTGGAAAAAGGGAACGGTGACGAGCAGCGCCATCGCGGGCAAGCGCGCCGCAATAGGATCGTCCATGGAGGCTGCCCCGCCCTTGGCCCACTTGAATACCTCGTTCCTCAGGTCCGCGTCGTCATCTTGAATAAGCATCGGGAGCATCCCTGTGAATGAATAACCCAACAGGGCGCTAATGATACCCCGGTGCGTCATCACGACGCCCTTGGGGTGTCCGGTCGATCCCGAGGTGTACATGATTATGGCGTCGCTGTCCGTGTCGATAGGCTGGTCGGGCAACCTATCGTCCGCCGTGGGCTCCATGAGGTCGGCCAGGTTTAGCACACCCTCCGGCACATCCCCATCGGGCCGCGCGATGGCCACGCCCAAATCCAACAAATCCAGATAGGGCTCGACGCGCAGCCATCGCTCGTGATCGACAAAAATAAATCGCGCGCCGCTGTCGCGAAGGCCGTATTCAAGCTCTTCCTGCTTCCACCAGGAATTCAATGTTACGGCGACCGCCCCAATGGAGAGAATGGCCTCTACCACCATGCAATATTCCGGATAGTTGCGCATTGCGACCGCCATGCGGTCGCCTTGCTGAACCCCCAAGTCTTGCAGAGACTTGGCAAGGGCAACGCGTTGTTTGTGAGCCTCGCCACAGGTCAGGCGCTCGTCTTCGTATACGAGAAATTCTCGATCCGCGAAATGGGTGTTCGAGAAATTGAAGAAGCCGCGCATATCGTTCGGAGCATGCTTGAAAACTTCAAACTCGACACCATTAATTGTGGCGGTCGTCGTCTCATACGGGGATTCGTCGGATTTCAATAAGGCGATTGCTTCGTCTCGCATTAGCGGGCCGGTGGAAGGGGGGGGCATAGTACGGATTCCTGTGCTCTGATTACTAAAGCTGAAGGGCGCGCCGAGAGGATACCGCGCCGATTTCCAATCAGGAAGGATGTTAGACGGTAGACGGACAACGAATCAAACCAAAATCACGCCCGAATAGGCAAATTCTTAGGTCAAGTAAACGGTGAAGCCATGGAAAAACGCAGTTTTCACGGACTTATTCAGCGTAATGGGACGTTAATCAGCGCTCAAGATTCCGCGTCACCAGCGGCTTGAACGGATCGAAGGACTCATTCAGGGTCCACGCCATGGCCCGCAGGAGAATGATCCGGAAGTAGGGATCGTTGAAGGTAAAGTAATTGTGGCCCAATACCGTGCCGAAAACCCGACCCGTATTCCTCTCTGTTCGCCACATGATCGGCCAACTTTTCCCATCGAGTTCTTCCGGCTTGGGAGGCTCGGTCGAGGCGTTGGTCGGGCCGCCCTGCGACGTTAGCAGCGTCGTAACCGAATCTGGATCTCCATTTAGATTCCAATAGAGTTCATCGGCGAACTCAATTTCCTTGGGGAAGCGTCTTAGAAGTGGCAAACGCGATCCGGCGTCGGTGAGCGTGACGGGCCCTGGCGATGGCCCCCATAAGGTGGACCCGTTCGGGGCTCCACCGTGGCCAAAGGCGAACCCGATGCGCTTGGCCAATTCGTCACCCGCGCCTTCCAGAATGGCCAAGTGGAAAAACATCATGCCGCCGCCGCGCGCCTGAAAGGCATCCATGAGGCCGTACTCCTTTTCGCCCCAGGTTTCTCGGTACTGCGCATAGAAAACAATGAGATCCGCAGTCTTCCATTGTTCCTCAGATGGGAAGTACATTGCGTGTTCGGCCGTGACGCGGGGAATCTGCGGCAACAATGTATTCACGAAACGATCCATGACCCAACCGTACTCGTGGCCGCCCCGATCGTGGTTTTTGTCGACGCCCCAGACCCAAACGATCTTCAGATCTCGGGAAGGCTCTTGCTCGCCCATCGGCCCCACGATGCGTTCGATTTCTGCGGGGTCGCGCTCGATGGGTTCCTGCCACGGGTGCTGCGCATAAGCCTGGAGTGTTGTAAACAGGGCCAGAAATGCAAGTAGGATTGGTAGGCGCATGGTTCGATACGTCAGCATGTGAAGCCTTTCTATTCCGAGTGCCCCGAGCAGGCGATCAAGGCTATTGGCAAGGGCGTCTCGCCATCGTTTTGATTGTTGGAATGGTATCAACTGCTATAATCAAATGCGAGTTGCTTGCCTTGGTGCTGAACGGGCATATGCTTCTGAAAACCATACGGCTCGATACCCAGTGTATTGGTTCATAATTGACCCGACTTAAATTGTCATTGCGAGCGAAGCGAAGCAATCTCTTTCGGCAGGCGGACTTAGGTTGAAGAGATTGCCACGTCGCTTCCTGCGGTCGCTCCTCGCAATGAAAGAAAACGTTTTTGTCTGAGCGAACATAAGTCGGCTTCTCTAGGAACCAATGCATTAGCAGCAGCCCACCGAAAGGGCAATACAAACGATGGCGCGCGAAACACCAGACAAGAATCCCGACCTCCACGCGCTTCGCCACGAAGTTGACGCCACACGTTCCAAATTATTGAACGGCCTGCTGGTGGTCTTCGGAACGGTATTCGTGGCGCTCGGCGTGGTCGGTGTGCTTTTGCCGATCGTGCCGACGACGCCGTTTCTATTGCTTGCCGCGTTCTGCTATGCGCACAGTTCCGAGCGATTCTACCTGTGGCTACTCACGAATCGGTTCTTCGGCAATTACATCCGCGATTGGCGGGAGAAGAAGGGCTTCACCGTGCGCGTCAAGATTTGGATCATCTCCATCATGGCCTCGACCATGGGGGCGAGCATATACTTCGTGCCGATTACTTTCGTGCGCGTCTTGCTCATCGTGATCGGCTTCGGTGTCGCGATCTACATTTGGAGGCTGCCGACTAAAGATGAGAACACCCTGGAAGAAGACGCGACCTGAAATGGAGAATAGGAGAATGAAACAGATTCTTGCCCTACCCTGGACATCGAAGCTATTTTTTACGACAAAACCCGCTGAGCTATCCGGGGTGATTCTGGCAGCCGTCGCGCTAAGCTGCGTGGCGGTCGTTGCCACGCCGCCGGGCCAATGTGACGCTCAGGAAATCGAGGCATCCTATCGCCTTGAGGAGGGCTGGGCGCGATTGCCGGAGGGCGTCCCTGCTTGGGGGCAAACCATCGGGCTCGAACCCGATCCGGATGGAAACCTCTGGACTTCGGACGCAGGGGATCGCGTGAACCAACGCATTCAAGTCTTTGACCAAGACGGGCGCTACCTTAAAGAATGGACGGGGGTCATGGCGCGCGAGATTTATATCACGGAGGACGACACGCTATTCGTTGCAGACTACCAATTGAGGAACGGAATAGTGATCGTCTCAGCCACCGACTTCTCGGAGATCGGCTTCATCGAAGGGCCCTTGCCCGAGGGTGTGGCGGCGGACTCGAAGGGCACCGTATACGCCGCTAAGGTTGGGGGCCGAAACTTAAAGAAGTTCGTCAAAAACTAGCGTATTGGTTCATAATTGGCCCGACTTAAATTATCATTGTGAGTCAGAACCCGCGACGCGGGAAATTGGGACAAGGAAGCACCCTCACCTTATTCCTCTCCCTGAGGGGATCAAGGTGAGGGTGGTTTTTCTGAGCGAACATACGTGAGCCTCCTTATAACCGAGATTACCCATATGGACCCGTCGGCGACCGGAGCCAATGAGATTGA
>JAPYPO010000126.1 GCA_029937645.1 Candidatus Hydrogenedentota bacterium | reverse complement strand
TCGGTGATCTTTTTCAATCGGAATGACCGATCGCTTTCGTCCGGAATCCGCAACGTCTTGATCTACATCACGATGCGGGTCAAGGGTTCAGAATTCTGGCGATTTTCCGATAATCCTATGAGAAAACCTTTTTTTCTCGTGATTGAATCGGCGGACCACTCATGAAAACCGACTTACAGTTGGACAAACAACAATTCGAAAGCCTTCTGGCCGGCATTTGGCTCGGGAGCGCGGACGTGCTTGCCCTCGTCAAGCAATTGGGGAGCAGCGCGGCATCGAAGGATGGGTTTACTCATTTGCTCTTGAGCGCGCTCGCCAACCGGTCGGGCGCAATCGATACAGCGGAATCCCACATCTATAAGGCCTTCACCGCAGACCCGGGTCTCCTGAAAAAACTTCTGCCGCCGGAGAGTCCGAATCACGGAGCGGCACTCGCGACTGAATATCCGATGACGCAGTTTGATACCTGCCCGGTGTGTCGTTCCGGTGAACGGCACTCCGTCTTTGCGGGCCTAGTCGTCGCGCACCTTTGCTACCACGAGGCCCTCGCGCCGTTGCTTCATTGGGTGGAGTGCCAAGGCTGTTCGCATGTGTATGCGCGGGAGCAAAATGCGTCGGACGCATTATTCGGAGGACCACCCCGGGCGACAACCCACTCGACGGACATTTCCATGGAGCGGTATAACAACGATTGTGAATCGGTGGCGCATCTGACCGAAATGCGGCGTGGCGGGCGCGTACTGGAGATTGGCCCCGGCAACGGCACGCGGTTGGCGGCCTTCCGCGATATGGGGATGGTCACCTTGGGACTGGAGATCCAGGAAGAGATCGCTGCGCATTGCCAGCGCCTAGGGTTGAATGTGCGGCTCGAAGATTTCCTGAAACACAGCCCGGATGCGCCATACGATGTGATTGCGTTGGGGGATGTGATCGAGCACTTGCCGGACCTCCACGGTAGCCTGGAAAAAATTCGCGACATGGCGGCGCCAGATGGTCTCCTCTGGATGAGCACGCCTCAATACGACAATTTCATCTTGCAAGAAGCCCGAACGCGCGGGGCGGACCCATATCTTGTGGAGTTGGAACACTGGCACTACTTCACACGGGCGAGTCTGATTCGGCTCATGGAGGAGTACGGGTTTCAACTCATCCGGCAGCGCATGGGCAAAACGTTTATCGCGTCCGTGGAATACACCTTCCAGCGTTCCTAGCTTTGTTTCCGCTTCTTCCGTCTTCGCGCCGAAGACATAAGGGAGCGCGGGCGTCTCGCCCGCGAATCATAGCGGGCAAGATGCCCGCCCTCTCCTTCTCGATAAACGTGAGCATCAGTCTTTGACCCAATTGAACGCGTACGATATTTCTCGACTAAGCCAGCCGCTTTCTCCAACCAGATGGAAGCAGCGATCGATTGACGATTCTAATACGGCGTTCGTCTTCGTGGACGTGTTCGAGGCTCATCTCTACGCGCTTGACGGGGAGCAGCGATTCCGCCTTTTCGGCCCATTCCACGAGCGTGATACCCTCCCCCGGGTCAAATAATTCCTCGTAGCCGAGATCGATGATTTCGTCGAGCCCCCCGAGGCGGTACAAGTCGATGTGGCGGATCAGCCGCGTCCCGGGATACTCGTTTACAATAGTGAACGTAGGGCTCGACACGGCCTCAGGTTCGCCAATCGCAGAAACTACGCCGCGGACGAAGCAGGTCTTGCCCGCCCCCAACTCTCCCCTAAGCGCGACGAGCGCGCCTTCTGGCAGGAGGGCGGCAAGGGCTCTACCAAGGGTTTCGGTCTCTTCGGCGCTGTTCGTAGAGAGGGTAAGCGAATCGCTCCGCATGGATTAGCCCGCCACGATTCGATAGGGGTCGGGTTCCATGTAGGTCGTAGTGCGCAGGCCCTTCACCGAAGTTCGCAGGAAGGCTGCAAGCGCCGGGACGATCCATTTCTCTGTGCCATGATGGCCCGCGTCGATGAGGGCGAGGTCCCGTTCGTTGGCATCTACCGCATCGTGGTACTTGATGTCGCCGGTTACGTAGGCGTCTATATCATCCGAGATTTGTGAGGCGCTGTCGCCACCGGCTCCGCCCAGTATCGCCACCTTCTCGATAGTTTTTTTTGCGGAGCCCACGACCCGGACATGAGAGATTTTCAACGCCGCGCGGACGTGTTCGGCAAAGACATCCAATTTCATCGGTTTCGGAAGCACGCCCCTGAGGCCGAGCGAGATTTCCGGGTCGATATTCTCCAGGCTCACGATGTCGTAGGCCGCCTCATCATAGGGATGGGATTTCTTCAGGGCCGCAAGCGCCGCACTGAGCCGCGCCTTCGGCACGAGAATTTCCAGGCGGCGCTCCGGCTCTTTGTTGAGCCTGCCCTTTTCGCCCGAAAACGGCTGTGCCTTCTCGGAAGGCCGAAAGGTCCCGATCCCCCCCACGCTGTATGAGCAATGTGTGTATTCGCCAATCACGCCGCCGCCCGCCTCGCACACCGCAGCGCACACCCCATCGAGAAATTCGGCTGGGACGAAGGTGGCGAGTGTGACCTGCCCCGCATGGGCCACGGGAAACAGCGTGGACAACTGGGTCAATCCCAACCGTTGCGCGAGAACGTGGTTAACCCCTTGCGGGACTACATCGAGATTGGTATGGGCCGAATAACTCGCCATGCCGGCCTCGGCGATGTCAAGCAATAGTCGGGCCGCCGGATCGTCGCTTCGGAGGGAAGTGAGAGGCTCCCAAATGAGCGGGTGGTGCGCGACGATCATGTCGGCCTTCGCCTTGCGCGCCGCGTTAAAGGCCGCGCGGGTCACCGTCAGCGCAACCAGCACCTTGGAAACTGAATCGCCGGGCGCGCCGGTACTCAGGCCGCACTTATCCCAGGAATAGGCCAACGCGGGCGGCGCCCACGCGTCTAGGGCTTCTATGATATTTCGAACCTTCATGCGGCCTCCCGTTGCAAATCAGAACCCAGTCGCATGAAACGCTAGGCCTTCCACGGCCCGGTGATCGCGAGCGTAATCCCCGGTCTCTGAATATTGACGAAGAGTGTGCTCCCGTCCGGCGAGAAGGTTGCTCCGGTAAGCTCAGAATTGTTTGCCGCATTCCTCCCGATCTTGTACAACTCGCCTTCGGGCGTTATCCCGACAAGGTATTGAGGGCCGGAGCCGTCTTCACAAAGGACGAGATCTCCCCAAGGGGCTACGGTCAGATTGTCCGCCTTATCGATCAGACCGCGTTGGTTAGGTTCGACAAACAGTTCCAGCACTCCGGGCTGATCCGACTCCGCGAGCGTTCCTTCATTGGGACTCGGAACGTAGCGCCAAATTTGGCCGGACTGTGCGTAGCCCCCGCTGGTGCAAACGAAGTAAACTGCGCTGGCTTCGCCGACGGCCACCCCGTCTCCATACCACATGCCTTCGCCCCTGGCGAATCGCGCTGCGCCCGCCGCGAATCCACGATGACGCAGGTCATCAGCTGGAGCTTCTACAAGGTCCAGCGTGATCCATTCCACATCAAACCGGGATCCCGCAGGGAAGGCCGTCCCCTCGCTCCAATTACGCAAGTCCGATCCAGGCGCGCCGCGAACGGCGAGCGCTTGAAGGATGCCGCCCGCTTGGAGGTTACCGGGGCTAATCGGCAAGAATCGATACAGCAAGCCATCGTCCCGATCTTCCGTGAGGTACACAATGGAGGTGGTTGGCTCCACCGCGATTGCCTCATGGTTAAACCGGCCCATGGCGCGAAGCGGTACCGGATCGCTAAACGGCGCGGACCAATCAGCGGATACTTCGAAGCAATAGCCGTGATCCTGCTCATGGGAAGGGCCCGCGCGCTGTACCGTCTCCTCGCAGCTGATCCAGGTGCCCCAGGGAGTGGGGCCGCCCGCGCAATTGCGTAGCGTTCCAATCAGGTTCAACTTTTGCCCCTCAAGCACGCCCGACGCCATGTCGTATAGCAGGATGGTAGTCCCGCCGAGCGAGGGAGTGGTTCCAAACCCTGCGTCATAGAACCGTTCCGCCGGGAAATCGCCCAACAGCGCGTTTCCAGACCCGAAAGGACCCAACGAATCGTCGTTGGCCCTCAACTCATGATTACGAATGATCACCGTCTTTCCCTCAGGCGCCTCGAAGGTCGCCATGCCATCCGGTGCGCCCGGGACGAGAAGGCCATTGTCCATTGCGTCACCAGTCTGGGAAAGAATCGAGTAGGAGAATCCATCGGGAAGATCTAGAATGCCTCCGGGATCGACTGACAACGCGCCAAAACCCTCTACAGTCGAACCGGGATCGACACAGGCCGTGCTACCCAGAAGTGTATGGAGGCCCGCAAACCCCAGCGAATAGGCGGCGCTCGATTTCAGAAACTGGCGCCTAGAGAGAATTGACATAAATGGTCTTTCCTTTGCGGTTCTCGAATCTGGCCCCATCCAGTCGATAATCCAGTATAACAGCAACCCGCCATGCCTCGCTTGATTTCCAGGAAGCAGCGGACCAAACTCATTCTATCGCGGGTAAAAAACGTTTCGAGACGAATGGGCAGCCTTCGCGCTCCAGAGGCTGCTAGCAAGTTCCCGGTTGAACCTGCTGTACGACAGAGGTAACATGCGCAATGTAAAGGGGAACGCCCACCCATGAACTCGTTGCGCGTCAAAGTTGAGTTTGTCCTGTTTCTCACCGTCGGCCTCGTCGTCGCGCTTAGCTTTGGCATTCAACGCTATGGGGTTCTTCCCAGCCTCAATCCGCTGGAGGAAGAATTCCTCAAAGACATGGGGCGAGTCATCGAGGTCATGAGAGACCGCCAGGCGGAGCTGACCGCCCTGGGCGCCGATCGCGCAGCCGACCCAGGATTGAGCAGTTTTCTTCGTGGGGAGAACGAGGAATACGGCGTCGCGAATTTCTCCCGCGAGGCCCTCATTCGCCAGCGCCTGAATGTCCTCTATCTTCTCGACCCAGACGGACAGGTGCTATCGGGCCATGCTATCGATCTCAGTACCGAAGCCCCACTGAATATCGACCAATTCCCAATCGGCGTGTGGGACGCATCCAATCCGTTTCTCAATTTCAACGACGCCCGCGATCCCGTTGCCGGCGCGCTGCGAACCAGTCTGGGGCTGGCGGCATTGGTTTCCTCTCACCCGATCTCCGACGATGAAGGCGACGTGCTCGGGAGCCTCGTCGTCGCGCGCCTCCTCGATATCAGCTTTATCAACAGTATCTCAGCCGAAACTTCCTTCGGCTTCAACGCCTGGCTCGTCGGTGACAACAACCTGCGTGTCGCCGAGCGGGAGGCGTACCAAGCCATGCAGCTCACGGGCCAGAATACGATTCCCATGCCCGTCCCCGATTCCGAAGAAACGATTCGCATCTACGGCCTCTATCAGGATTACATCGGCGACGATCTCATCCTGCTTCGCGCGGACCTTAACCGAAAGGTACTCGCCAAGGCCTATTCGGTTCTCCAACGAGGGTTGCTCTATCAAGTCGGGATTGGCCTGACCGCGCTGGTCTTATTGATCGTCCTGTTTCGGCGTACGGTCATGAATCCGCTTTCCGTGCTGACGCGCCACGCCACGGCTATCGGAAAAACCAACGACCTGTCGGCCCGCCTGCGCATGGAACGCGACGACGAAATAGGAATCCTCTCGTGCGAGTTTGACCGGATGGTCACCACGCTTGAAGAGGATAAGGCGAAGCAAAAAGCATCCGAGGAAGCGCTCCGAGAAAGCGAGGAGCGCTACGCGGTCGCAGTCCGTGGCGCAAACGATGGCCTCTGGGATTGGAACTTGCTGACCAATGAAATCGTCTACACCGCGCGCTGGAAGACGATGTTGGGCTACGAGGAAGATGAAATCGGAAGCGATCCCGAAGAATGGTTCGCGCTGATTCACCCAGAAGATGTGGAAAACCTTCGGGCCGCCCTTGAGCCCCACATTCAGGGCCAGTCTGCCCACTTCGAGTCCGAACACCGCATCCATCACAAAGGCGGAAACTACTTGTGGGTGCTGTGTCGAGGCCTCGCCATTCTCGATGACAAAGGCAAGGCAACGCGCATGGCCGGTTCGCAGTCAGACATCACCCTGCGCAAGCTCTTCGAGGAGCAGCTCAGCCATCAGGCCCTGCACGACTCGCTAACCACGCTGCCCAACCGCATCCTGTTTCTTGACCGCTTGAACATGGCGCTCAAGCACGCCAAGCGTGACGACTCCTATGTGTTTGCAATCCTATTTCTGGACATCGACCGCTTCAAAGTCATCAACGATGGACTCGGCCACGCCATCGGTGACATCTTACTCACCTCCTTCGCCGAACGGATGACCGCGGCCCTGCGTATCGGCGATACCCTCACCCGAAGTAGCGGCACCATAGCCCGTTTTGGGGGAGACGAATTCGTGCTCCTGCTCGACAACGTCAAGGAAGCGTCCGGAGCGACGCTCGTCGCTGAACGCATCCAAAATGCGCTCAAGGACCCCTTCAAAATTGAAGGCAACGAGATCTACACAACCGTCAGCATCGGAATTGCCGTAAGCGACGGCGGCGATCTTACCCCAGAAGAATTCGTGCGCAACGCCGACACCGCCATGTACCGCGCCAAAGCGGCGGGCAAGGCGCGCTTCGAAATGTTTGATGCAGACATGCACTCCAAAGCCATGGCGCGGATCGAACTTGAAAATGAAATGCATAGCGCCATCGAGCGCAACGAATTCATCCCCTACTTCCAACCCATCGTCACACTCAAGACCGGAAAAATCGAAGCCTTTGAAGCGCTCATGCGCTGGGTCCACCCAGAGAAAGGCCTCATTCCCCCCACACGATTCATTCCCATCGCCGAAGCAACGGGCATGATCGTTGCCATGGGTAAAAGCATCATGCGGGCCGCGTGTCGGCAGACACGGGCCTGGCAGATAAAGATACCGCACGCGGCCAATCTGCGGGCGAGCGTCAACCTCTCGGTAAAAGAATTCTCGAAGCCGGCCCTGGTCAACAGCATCAGCGGGATCCTGGAGGAAACGGGACTTGAGCCCCGCTGCATGAAAATTGAAATTACCGAAAGCGCTATCATGGAAAGCATCGAGTTCGTTACAAAGACGCTCAAGGCCCTGCGAGAAATGAGTATCGAGCTATCCATAGATGACTTCGGCACCGGCTACTCGTCGTTGAGCTACCTCCACCGCTTCCCCATGAATACGCTCAAGATCGACCAGGCATTCGTGCGCGAAATGCATATCGCCCCCGAGAACCTCCAAATCATAAAAACGATTATTACCTTAGCCCACGCGCTCGATATGACGGTGATCGCCGAGGGCATCGAGGATGAAACTCAGTTGAACATCCTCCGCGAATTAGGCTGCGAATATGGCCAAGGGTTCCTTTTCTCGAAGCCCCTTGCGCCCGCCGAAGCCGAAGTACTCCTCGCGAGCGACCCCACCTGGTAGCGAGGAACGCACCGCTTCAGATCCTGCCCTTACGAAGACGAGTCCATTGAAGGCACAGGCGGGAGGTGGTAAAATTTATGGGTTCAAGTAGAACCTAACCCGGATATCTCACACCCAGGCATCGGAGCGAGAGACATCCGCTACGCTCGATGAAACTCAGAATTCACTCGGAAAGTTTTACACATGGATATTTACCGTAAAGCGGTCGAATTAGCCGAAGGCGGCCATCGCATCGCCTTGGGCACCGTAATCAGCGCCCTGGGGTCAACACCTCAAAAGGCAGGATCCAAAGCCCTGATCGATGACGATGGAGGGCTATGGGGCACCCTCGGCGGTGGCATGGTCGAGGCCAAAGGCCTACAACAATTGGCCAATACCGTTCAGTCAGCCGCCCCGCATCTGCTCGAAATCGATCTCGACGAATCCTATAGCCGAGATGCCGGCCCCATCTGCGGCGGCGTTATGCGCATCTTCGCCAACCCGGCCGATAACGCGAACCTGCAAGCCTATCGCGCGGCGCTCCTGGCCTTCGAGCGGCGCGAATCGGGATTTCTCGTCACCCTTGTGAAAGGGCCCGAAGGCGATATCGGGACCGTCCGATGGATACCCGAAAGCGACAGCGCAAACGGAGCCCAATTTCCGTCGTCCGAATCACTCGCGCGGGCCCTCGACTCGAATAAACCCATCTGCGTAACCGATGAAGATACCGGTGCCGAGGCCTACATCGAGCGTGTGGCCGCGCCCCCCCGGCTGCTGGTCGTTGGCGGCGGGCATGTGGGCCAAGCCGTCGTCCAGCAAGCGGCGCATCTCGGATTCGAAGTCACCCTTGTGGATGATCGCGAAGAATTTGCGCAGCCTTCCCAATTCCCGGACGCGGCGAAAGCCGTCCACGGAAACCTCGGCGAATTGGTGGCCGCGTTCCCACAGGATGGTGAGACGTTTATCGTGCTCGTCTCCAGAGGCCACCGCCCCGACGCGGAAGCCCTCGAAAACTGCATTCACGGCGCTGCAAAATATATCGGCATGATCGGCAGTAAACGAAAGGTGCGCGCCTTGAAAAAACATTTCCTGGAAGACGGCCTGGCCACCGAAGACGAATGGAGCCGCATCGTCGCGCCCATCGGTTTCGATGTTGGCGCTGTCACCGTTCCGGAAATTGGTGTGGCCATCGCCGCCCAACTCATAGCGGCCCGCCGCCTCGGCCGCACCGATTCCCTATCCATGAACTTGAACGCCTAACCCGGAGCAACCGTGACCATGGTGGGAGCGATCGTATTGGCTGCCGGCGAATCGACGCGCATGGGCACGCAAAAACTATTGCTCCCCTTCGGCGGCGTCACCGTCATCGAGCACATTGTCAACCGCCTCCTGGCGACTGCACTGGAGGGCGTGCTCGTCGTGACCGGAAAAGATAGGGAAGGCGTCAGCCAAGCCTTGCAGTCCCACCCAGTTCTGCTCGCGCACAACGAAGACTATCGCGACGGCATGCTCTCCTCAGTCCGCGCGGGATTGCGGGCCAC
The DNA here is from genome assembly GCA_029937645.1 of Candidatus Hydrogenedentota bacterium. Classification (GTDB taxonomy): domain Bacteria; phylum Hydrogenedentota; class Hydrogenedentia; order Hydrogenedentales; genus JAPYPO01. The sequence continues at coordinate 742 of JAPYPO010000126.1, read as the reverse complement.
CCCAAAAAACTGGTCGGCCATCCTCGTCGCGCTAGGCGATCACCCCTCCGTCGACCCTCATCTGGTCGATGATCTCATCCAAGAATTCTCCAAGCGGGAAAAGGGGATCATTGTCCCGGCCCACAAAGGGCGCCGGGGACATCCGCTATTATTCGCCTCACAATACCGAGACGAGATCCTCAATAATTATGACAACGTGGGCTTACGTGGACTATTCCAAGCGCACGCTGACGATATCGCGGTCCTCGAAACCGGCTCGCCGCTCGTCTTATCCGATATGGACTATCCTGAAGACTACCAGCGCGAGCTGGCCGCATTGGTGTCCCGAAACGAGCGAAACCCAGATTCGCCGCCCCAATAAAAAGGCTTGCGAGTCCATTTTCAGGCGGCCGCAGGCCAGTGAAGCGCCTTTTCACGCCATCAATATTCAGATTCCAAGTATCCATAAAACTGCGGTTTTTGACAAATTCACAATTTCGCTCGCTTTTTCGCAAGGTATTCGTGTAGAATACACCGGAGTTTCACCTAGCTAAATCTTGAAACAAGCGCGGGGGCATTCGTCGACATGGCCGTGCAAACAGAAGAACCCACATTACTTGAGGTCTCCAAGGACAAACTGGAGATCATCGTCCATTGTGATTTTAGTCCTGAACTTCTGGGCTCTGAATCCGAAACTGCCCTCAAAGATAAAATTCACGCCAGCCTAAGTGAGATATTAAAAAATCAGCAAACGAAGTATTAG
>JAPYPO010000125.1 GCA_029937645.1 Candidatus Hydrogenedentota bacterium | reverse complement strand
CAGGTGGGATCCGATAAAGCCGGCGCCGCCCGTAATCAGGTTCACGTAGGACATACTATCTCGCTTTCGATAAAGAGTTGAGGCAAAGCGGGGAGGTTTCCTCCAATGCGAAGAAGCGCACCCACAGGGGCCGCATGATATCACTGCGCGTAGCCGAGCGTCCAAGCGCGCAACCAACCGGCCCGATACATCATCCGCCGAACCCGACAACGCCCCACCTTTTTTGTTCGGCATGGCGCCAGGGGCCAGGTCAATCCTGTGCGCAGGGGCCCGTACCTTCAAGGGCAATCCACTTCTTGAACTTGCCACCCTGAATCGACTTGAATCCCTCCACGATCCAGACAGAACGGATGAGGCGATAATCCTTCCTAGATGTAGTATTCCGTTTTCTGATTCCACATTGAGGTCTGGACTCATCCCCTGTCGATCCTAAAGGAGGGTCTCGATTTTGTGCGATTATCTTATAAATAAGACAATAAGTTATCAAAAACGTTAAATAGTTTGTCAAGTTTGACTATAAATAGACAAATTAGGTAGTGAAAAGAACCATTGATTATCCGGATATATGCACGGAAAACGAAGGTATCAATTATTACGTGACTGTTTTTAGACAATTGCCAGGTAAGTTTTTAGATACGAATTCTTGGCATTCCATTTGCTAATTAATATTCACAACTGTGATGGTATCGACATAGCATTGGCGTGTGGATGCGCATAGATGCTTGGTATTACGCATGAGAGCGTCAAGATCAAACAGTAAAGGAGGTCGCTTGTGCAGGATAAGGCAAAAAACTTGAATGGGCCGTCAGCAGGAGATAAAGGCAGCGCACGCGACGAATTGAAAAAAATCCTGCAGGACAGTCGAGCGAGCGACACGAATCCGCTGTTCACACGTATGAGCCAACTCGCCCAGCTTGAGGAGAATTTCCGCTACTCCTAAGAGCTTCCTTTACCCCCCATCGCTTAGCCTGACGCTTAGACCAGGCTAGCGCCACCATGCGAAGTGGAGCGGATCGTCTGTCGGCTCGAAGGACAGAGAGAAGCCGCTGGGGCCGTGTCCTTTGGCGAACTTCGCTAGGATATGGTTTCGTCCCTGCCGCACGGGGGTCTCGAATTCTTGGTCTGCCACGCGCGCGTGACCGCTTCCATCAGGATTTTCGTAGACGAGTTTATCGTTGACCCACACTTTGCAAGCGTTGGGACTACGGAGTATGGCCTGAACAGAAGCGCGCCGGTCGGCGCCGAATTCCGCATAAGCATAGGCGGTGCCGCAGTCCGTCACCCTCGACGGGTCTTCTACGAATACCGGCGCCAGCGCCTCCTGAAAATCTAGCCAGTAATCCTGTTCATCCGTGCTGTGCCATGGTTTCCACTGTAACGACCGGTACCATCCTGAATAGGTGGCTCCGAGGTCGATTTCCGTTTCCGGAGGATAGACACGGCCATGGCCTTCGCCGTTCCAGTTGGGAAACATGCCCATGACCATCCAGCGGAGCGTACGCTCGTTGCGTTCCGTCCGCAGCCATTCCACGGCCTTTTGGTGCACGGGAAACCCCGCGTTCGATGGCACGGAACGCCGAGCAAAATGGCGGAGGCTATTGGCGAAGAGATGCTGGGCGACCGGGTCGGTTTCCAGTCGCTCCAAAACGCGCAGGTGCATGAACACGAGGCGTCCGCTGCCATACCTGCGGACCACAATGTCGTTCCCCCACATCCCATCTCCACCGTCAATGCGCGCTTTCGCATAAAAAGTCCCGGCGATATCCTCTTCGCTGGCCTCTACAATCGTCTTGATCGCAGCTACGTTTCGATAGGCTTGACCCATGAGGCCCTTGGCAGGCAGGTTGTCAAATAGGGGATGGAGTTTCGTGTAGTGGCCTACCCCGATCATCCCCCCGAGGGCAGACGTGTTCGTAGCCCGGATGCCCGGATCCATCAAGTCCGCCAGATCGTTCCAGTCGTCGGGTGGCGAAAGAAAGAGGGCGACAGCCCCTTCGTAGACACGCCCCAGCACCTGCGCCAGTCCGTTGTCCGGGTATGCGCGGATGGTATTCGCGAGCGGCGGGATGACGTGAAGAGGCGCGCTGAAGTTTTCGGTCTTGGCGAGGGCGGCGCACCGCTTTTCCCAGATGCCCGCCGGATCCAGTACATGGATTTGGGCCTCCACCTTGTCCGGCGCAGGGAATACATGAAAAGCTACGGAGTTTTCCGCGAGGCGTTCGGATCCTTGCATGAGGCGTACCAGAAAGCGATGCGGACCGATCGAACCGGAGGCGGAAATGGAACCGGTCCACAACTCTTTACCGTGACGCGGAATCTTGATGCTCCGCTTCTTCTTCCACAACACCTGGTTCGTGGGTCCAATCACTTGAAGAGAAATATCGGCCCGTCCTTCGAGTCGATGGTCGTTCGCCAACACAATCGCCACGGGCGCCTCTTGGCGTGGCACGAGGTTCGCATGGGGCATGGCAATGAGCGGGCGCAGCGGACAGTTGATATCTTTGAGCCGTTCGCAAACGGGGCGCGGTCTTCGCTTTGAATCGAGCAACCCGGTTCCGGGAGCGTCGGGCGTATCCAGAAGCTGCGCGAAACAATACCCCGCAATCTTTCCGTTGGTTCGTAGGGCATCCAACTGAATGCTCGCGGCTTTCGCTTGAAGTTCTTGCATTGCGTCGGACACGCCCGCCGTACCGCCAAAAACACGTTTGAGCTGGCGCGTCTCGAAACCCGACTGGGCCGGTTTCATCGCGGTGGAATCCGCGCCGCCGAAGCCGAATGAACTGACAAACGTGAGTGCGTCCGGCTCGCCCACATTCGTGAGATAAGAAAGGGTCACCTCGTCGACCGGTGCACGGTGGTGGAAGCGGAGTTCGTCGTACGGTTCAAATTCTTTCCGATACGGTCGCAAAAGACGCGACGGCGCGACGGGTCCGCGGGCGTCCGCCGCGGCGATTAGGATAAGGCGGGAAGGATCACGATCACGGATGGCCATGGCGAGCGGGTTCTCCGACGACGATCCACCCTTGTTTTCCGCGCCCTGACGGGAGGCTTTTCGATCAGGCGGCACCCCCCAAATGACCACGCTCGGGTGATTGAGGAACGGGTAAAAGGCCTCGATGTCCTGCCGATCGGTGCTATCCGACCACGGTTCCGCGTAGATGAGCAAGCCCAACTCGTCGGCAGCGCCCAGCAGTTCCGGCGTGAGGCAAGGAGCCCCCAGGCGAAGCATATCCAGGCCGGTATCCTTTGCCTTTGCAAGCTCGTCGGGGCCGATTTCGCCCTGCGAGTGTTGGGCGGCGCGCAGGTATATGGGCCGGTTATTTAGATAGAAGCGCCCTTCCTTTACACCGAATTCGCGCATGCCGAAGCGAATCCGGATAGGCTCGTCCGGACACGATTCACCGGTGAGCGTACAAACAAGGGTATAAAGCTCAGGCTCCCGCGGCGACCATAGGGTGAATTCGGGAAACTCGATGGATAACTGAGCCGCTGGACCTTCGGCCCCGAATGAAGTTCCTTCGATCTGAAACCGGGCTGTGGCTCCGGCGGGCGCGTCAATGGAAACCTTGACGCGTTTGCGCCGGATGTCCGGTTGGACGAATAGCAAGGGAAGGTTTTCTTCGGGTACTGTCATTGCCACAGATTTCCTGTTTTCAACCCATCGCTTCAATCGCCGTGCCGCAACGCGTGGCATCGTCCCATTCAACTATACCCCGCTCTTTCCACGAAGCGGCGGACGTTTAGGCCCAAGCGTGAGCTACCGCCATCCCGCAACGCGATCACTGGAGAAAGAGTGGTTTAAGCCCTGCACATAGAATCCCGCAGCGGCAAAACGGTCCGCAAAACAAAATCGGACCAGATGGTTCGCCCCAAGTATCTCTTTTCGCGTCACCTGCAATCAAGGGCCAGCAATCCTGAGAGCGGTGCGCAGGGAGTGAATTGCGGGAAATCATGCGCGGGGAAATAGACGAGCGCGGCATCCTGAAGGCTTAGGATGCCGCGCTCTGTAACTCGTAGGAATTATTCTGGCTATATTCTGTTCTCGGTTACGCGGAGCGGCGCTTGCGGCTCCGTGCGGCGAAACCAGCTAATCCGAGTCCTAAGAGAGCCATCGTGGCCGGCTCAGGGACTTCGGGATCCTCGGTTCCAGGACCACCCGAATCTTCAAAGACCAGGTTGTCGATAGCGCCCGAGCCACCAAAATTAATTCGGACTTCGTTGAATGCAAAGACCGAGATCGCATCAACGCGGTTGGCGGAGTTATTTCCCCACGTGATATCGCTCTGGTAAAATCCAGCGGTATCAGCAACATCAGTAAGGTCAGAAAATTCTATTGTAGCAACGAGACCACCATTGTAAAATTCAATGCTGTAACCAGATTCCTCCCCACTTTCGATGTCAACCAAATCTAAACCAAAACTATCATAGAGTTGGTTGAAGGCAATCGTTATCGTACCCGCTGGCATACTTCCCTCGTCGTCCGCCGGGCCATTAAAGTTCTCTTGGATAATGAGCATATTGCCGAGATTGGTTTCGGGGTTAAGGTTGGCAAGGTTGCCGACGCTGAATGGATCTTCCAAGTCCCCATCAGCCGTAGGGTTAGCGGTCGAGTCAAAGGCGACGGCCAGATCTGGGCCGCTAATTGCGTTTACGGCGCTGATAGTAGCGCCCCAGGGGATCCCCTGGTACTGGGTATCGACGGTCGTGCCGTGCGTCAGGCCCGGCCCAGCCTCATCAAATGTGATGATAGTTGCGTTTGCTCCCGTCGACCCGAGCAATATAAATGCCCCAAGGCCTACAAAGAGTATTCTTGATAAAGTTCGCATAGTCTCACTTCCTTTTCTTTTGCCCTTCAGCCAGAATTACTTTGACTACACATTAAGCAATATATGTGCCGACATTAAATGTGCCTTTTGTAATTGATTTTCTTGAATATTTACGATGGTATAGGCGATATAGCGACATTTTGAGTTTTTAGATAGGCAAATTTTACGGTATCGGTTGATAATCTAGTCATGGGTGAACAATGTTTGATATCGGTTTGTCCGGCAATATTGCCCAAATATAGCGGTCCGTTAACTAAAGGCTCGGGTTAATGGCCCTTCTGAGCCCCCTGAGTTAAGGAACCAGCAGACCCTTCATAGGGCAGTTCTTCTCTGAAGGACAGCTTGGTTGCAGCCTCAGCCTCTCCAGCACACAAAAGACTTCCGTATTTCCAGACCATCCCACTATCAGTGGGTCATCGCGTAGGCCGCGATATTAATGCCGATAGGAATCGCTTTGCGATGGCCAAATTCCATGAAATATTCCGGGTCGTCGCCCGGACGCCTCCACGCGTCGGCAAGGGCGGTATTGTGAGACATGACAACGAGGAGCCGGCCGTTCTTGTCGTGAATGCCACGGAGGTGCGCCGCTTTGCTGTCCTCGCCCATTTCCGACGTGGTGCGGTTCTCATCCCAGTAGTCAGCCCCGGGAACTTGAGGCATGTGGTCCATCCGAAATACGATGTTGAACAAAGGGTGATCCAGGGGAATGTCCGTAATTGGGTACTGTGCAGGCGGGAGGGCGCGGCCAATTTCTTTTTCCCAGTGTTTCCATTGTTCGCTTCCCCAAAAGTCGTCAACGTGGAGAAAGCCGCCGGCCAACAGGTAGTCACGCAGACTCTTGATTTCTTCTTCCGTAAAGCTGGCCGAGCCCGGATGAGACAAGAAGAGATGGTGGTAATCAGAGAGGGTGTCATCGGTCAACTTCACGATCGCCTGCTTCGGAGCGTTTCTTTCGTCACGGTCGATGTCGATAGTTGTGAGTGTTTCGAGGGCGAGCATGAAATCGTGGCCGGCAAAGGGAAAATGTGCGTTCCACCCCGCGTTCGGACCGCTGTCACTCTCTGAAGTATATTCGACGGTGCAAAAGGTGAACCGCTCGCCGGGACGAATCTCGCGCTCCGGCGTTTGCGCGTCGTCCTCTTGTTGGGCCGCTTGCGCAAAGTTCGCCAGCGCGAGAAGGGCGCCGAGAAGGGTCCACCGACGGGATCCGGTCCTATGGGGTGCCTGTATAAAATTTCGCATCGATTCCTACCTTTTCTTGAATTTCGGGCCAGCGGAAATGGTACCACACCAGTCGCACCCAGGTGCAAGCCGTCTTTGTGGTGGCGGGACCAGACGTTGTAGTATTGGCGCTACGTCATTGAGATTACATACGAAACCGCATTTAGCAACAGGAAGGAGTCAACCATGGCCGACACCGTGCACACCAGTCATATCAAGATTGTGCAGGACGCGCCGCCTCTTCGCCGGGCATTCATCGAGGATTTTGAGGAGCCTTTCTACTACAGCATTCACGGAGGCATCGCCGAATTTTATGGGCGTCCGCCCGAAGGCGATCACCCGGCAACGCTCGATCACCTGATCGCGGCGGTGGCGGGTTGACTTACCGGCACCTTTGCCGGCGCGCTGGAAGCGCGCAAGATTAGCACGAACCCCGATAACCTCTACGCGACAGTGGAAGGGGATATCGGCCCCGCCGACAAGACAATCAAGATCACCGAGATCCGAGTCACCTATCATGTACGGGTGCCGGAGGATAAGAAGGCCGAGGCCGAGCGTTCGCTGGAGTTTCATTCCAGCCGATGCCCCGCCTACCAATCGATCAAAGACTCGATCCCCGTAAAGATCGACGCGGATTTTGAGTGGGTTTAACCAAATCCAACCGCAATCACGCAACCTACCTTAGTCCAAAAAGACCGAATCCCCCGGCCATTGCGGTCGGGGGATTCGGTTTGCAGGTTCAGCTATAGAGGAAACGCTGTAAACTAAAACTGAGGGCGGAGCCTCCGCGAAGAGGCTACAACTCCGGCCAGGCCCAGTCCCAAAAGGACGACGGATGCCGGTTCGGGGACTTCGGGATCGCCGGGTGGGGGGCCACCCGAGTCGCAGAAATTATTCTCGGGAGCCGGGATGCATTGTGGATCACCTGGATCACCGGTTATGAAACTTTCTGAAAATTCGCCAAGGCTTATTACATGCAGCCCTATCCGGAGAGAGCCGTCCGCCATTGCGCTTTCAACAGACGCAAGGGATCCAGTAAACGATAGGATCAACCATTCGTCCGATTCTATGCCGTTATGCGAGGCCGGTGATCCTGCTCCCGCACTTATTGCGTCATCTGCAACGAAGTCAGGATCTACATTTGCCCCGGAGGGAAGGTTACCCGGAGTGACTCCACCGAAGGCGAAATTGGGGCCGAGTAAGGGGTCGGGGTCCCCCGAATCTGAATGAATGGCTGGGGCGGTTAGAAGCCCACCGTCAACATCATCATCGAAGTAAATCTGCGCAATCGACCCGTCCGAGGCGGTATTGACGAACTCAAAGAGCACCAAAGCTCCAGAGGCGGAGATTCCCACACCGAGCTCTTCGCCCAGTGCCTGTACGGCAGACAGATTGCCCTGATTGTTCGTGACGGGGTCAAAATCGTAGAAACTACTTGGCGTGATTTCAAAATCTGATATAAGAATCGCATGTGCCGACCCCACAAACAGAAGCGCGAGCGCCGCCGACGCTGGTAGTAACTTGACATTAAAGAGCTTATTCATACGTTTCATCCTCTTATCTAGTCGCCACAGCGGCAACTGACAACGACACAAACATCCAGTCTTAATACCCGACACCCGAGGCTTGATAAGCCGAATCCATGCCGTTCTTGCGAACATTATTTTGATGCGAACGTCATTAATCAGCCGCATCAACCGGAAAACCTAGCTTGGCAACCCTTCCATAGGTAGCCGGAACATAGCATAATCTATGCCGTTTCTTAGGTTGGGCGTGAGAAAATAGCTAACAGACCTTATTTTAGGGGTTTTTTGCGCCCAACGATTTCTTTTGGGTGGCTAATCTTTCAGAGATGATTGGATGAAATACTGAACAAGTGGCCAATTGAGTGGAGTTTGGGTACTTTGTTTGTCAAGTTTGACTACTTATTGACAGGCAATTGTGACAGATTACGAGGCGTGTCGGCTAACTGGGAATGGACGTCGTAAAAACTTAGGAATGGGGTAGCTGTGCGGGCGCGATGCTAGTTCGGCCGTGTCAGTCTACCAGCGGATGATCGCGGAAGCCCAAGTCAGGCCCGCGCCAAAGGCGGCGAGAAGTATTGTATCGCCCTTTTTGACGCGCCCGGCCCGGCAGGCCTGGTCGAGCGCGATCGGAATGGATGCAGCGCTCGTATTTCCCGTCTTGTCTAAATTGACGAAAATCTTTTCTTCGGGAAACTTCAGACGCGTGGCGGCGGATTGGATGATGCGAATATTAGCCTGGTGCGGGATGAACAGGTCGATGTCTTCCATAGAGACGCCGGAGTTTTTCATGGCGTTTTCGACCGAATTAACAAAGGAGGCGACAGCCCTTTTGTACAGGGCCTTGCCGTCCATCACCATGCCCCGCTCGATGTCGTTGATGTTTTCGGGGGTTATGGGCGTGCGTGAGCCTCCGGAAGGAACCCAGAGAATTTCCTTGGCGCTGCCATCGGCACCGGTATAGGTGGACAGAATGCCTTCTTCGCCCTCTTCCGCCCGCAGGACGACCGCGCCGGCCCCGTCGCCAAACAAAACGGCCGTGTCCCGTTTTTCGAAATCGATGTAGACGGAAAGTTTCTCGACACCGACCAGCAGGATAGTATCGTGGGCGCCGGCTCGAATGAGGGCGTCGGCCATTTGAAGCCCGTAGATAAACCCGGAGCAGGCCGCGTTCAGGTCGCTGGCGCCGATAGGGCCCGCGCCGATGCGATCTTGAATGATGCAGGCGGTGGAGGGGAAGTAGTGGTCCGCGCATACGGTGGCGCACAGGATGAAATCAATTTCCTCGGCGGAGACGCCCGCATCCTCCAAGGCTACATTTGCCGCGCATACGGCCATATCCGAGGCCGCTTCATCGTCGGAGGCCCAATGGCGCTCGCAGATCCCGGTTCGTTGCTGGATCCATTCGTCGTTGGTGTCCACCATTTTCGAGAGATCGTCGTTGGTGACGACTCTTTCGGGCAAGTAGTGGCCTGTTCCTACGATCTTGCTGTGCCGCATTCTGGTCTTCCTTCCGGTGCACCGTTCCTACAGAGGAAGAAGTATCTCAAATGGGGCGGACGCAGGGCAAATGGTGACGGGGAATTGGAGATCGCTGCGCCCAGATTGACCGTCTTATCCTTATTCTGCGCTAAGAACCACTTTCCGCAACAAGGGACTATCTACCCGTAGCGCTTCTCGGTCCCTGGCAAGCCCCAACCGGCCAAATCGAATCGGCGGATGGCGACATCGAAAATGAACAGGATCAACGCCGCGGCGAGAAGGTTAGGCCACAGAGGTTTGCGGCTGGGCACGGCGTCTGCCGCTTCGACGCGCAGGATTTCGTCGAGCGGCGTGTTGAAACCGCCGCCGGTAATTTCGGCGAGTTCCCGGAGGAAGTCCTCATTCGTGGTGAGGTGGCGGTACTCGGGCTGATAGGAGATGGTGTAGCCGCGTGTATAGTCGGAGTAGGCATTTTCTTCCCCACCGTCTTGCGTGGTCTGGCGTATTTGGAAGAGGTAGCTGCCTGTTTCTTCCATCGGGAATTCAGCTTCGTAACGACCGGGCGCCGTCTGTTCGAGCGTTATATTTTCGAGTTCCAAGCTTGGTTTGACGATTTGCACGGTGGTCTTGAGGCCGTTCACGAAACGGCCGCTCTCATCTATGTTGTCGATGGTGATGC
>JAPYPO010000718.1 GCA_029937645.1 Candidatus Hydrogenedentota bacterium | reverse complement strand
TCAATCTCATTGGCTCCGGTCGCCGACGGGTCCATATGGGTAATCTCGGTTGAATATAGTCAATTGGAAATAAGAGCCAAGTCTCTGTGCTTCAAACTGAGTGAATTTGTCTCCGAGTTGCGCGAAACCTCATTGCCGCTCGATCACTGCATCCGCGAATACGGCGCCATCCGCGAAGAGTTGGACGAGATCGAAACGTTGCTAGATATAGCGGAGATGGAATTCGCGCGCGACCGGCCCCGGCTCGATTCGCTTCACGGCATCCGTGACGAGCATTTGTCGAAGGTGCACGATTATGACTGCGCGGCGCAAGAAGCCATTTTGGAACGATATGAGGCCACGGAAGATGCCGACGTTAAGGGCGACCTCCTGTACGCAGAGATGCGCAGAGCTGCGCAAGTAAAGAGTAGCGAAGTTGAGCAGCTTAGTACGAAGGAAAAATATCTGGTTAGTGAGTACATGGCGCTACGTACACAGACCGAGCGCTTTCACTTTCGTGGGAACGAACTCCCGCAAAATGAAATTATGGAGCTGAAAAAATCGCCCGACCCGCTTATACGCCGTGACGCATGGGGTGCAATCCTTTCGGCGCACAGCGCTAGGAGCGAACGAATCGACGATTTGTTCGACGAAATTTTACACCTGCGCCGCGAAAAGGCACGGTGCTCAGGATTCACCAACTACACGGGATTTCGATGCGCGGAATGGAACCGTATAGGTTATGGAGTTGATGAGTGCAAGAAGATACACGAATTGGTGGCGACGGAAGTTGCCCCGCTAGCGGGCTCAATCTTAGCGCGGCGTGCCCGTTCCTTTGGCGTGACCGAGTTCGAACCCACTGACCTTGGGTTTATTAGCCGTCGGGATTACGAAGGCATCAAGTTTGCGGAGCCTACAGCGTCCATTCGCACCGTGCTGAATATGATCGGCAGCTTCGACACAGATTCCTCGGAGTACTTAGCCGAATTGTACAGCACCGGCTTTATTGGCGTGAAAGACAAACCCGATAGCGCGCCAGGCTGCTATGCGTGGCCACTACAAAAGCAAGGGTTGTCATACGTCTATATAAATTCGAACCAAGACGAATCAGATGTTTGGTCACTATTGCACGAAGGGGGCCATGCGGCTCATGATCGCCTGCTTCGACAGCACGATTCATACTTCCGACGAAAGCCCGGCGTCGAAATATCCGAAGTAGCCGCGGTTTGCTATGAGTTTTTCGGGGCTTGTAAGCTTAATCAAATATATGAGCCCGCTGACCAAGAGAAGGCTTCCAGATACTTCATGGAAAACAGGATATTGCTGTTGCCGTGGATCGCGGTTGGAGATGCATTTCAAATCTGGCTGTACGAAAACCCAGACCATACGAAGGAAGAAAGAGTTCAAAAGTGGATAGAGTTGAGGAAATTGTACTCGGGCGGCTTCGTCGATTTTGAGGGTTGCCCTGAACACGCGCGATACGAATGGCAAAGCATCCAACATTTCTTCATGTATCCCATGTATACCATTGAATACATCTTTGCAATTGTCACCGCGATTCAACTCTGGAAGAGCTTTCAAGATGACCCGGAAAGTACGGTAACACGACTCCACAGCGCTTTGTCACACGGGGCTTCGATTTCCCAACAAGATATTTGGGACAAATTGGGCCTCCGGTTTGATATATGGAATCGCACGGCGTGGCCCAATGCTGAATATCTTGATCGACTCTGCTCTGGGCACGGCGAAATGAAGATGCGGGCAGGGTAATTTATCCCAACGGGTGGACTGGCGACAGTACGAATGGCTGGCCGCTCCCTTTTAGGGAGGGCATCAACGGGAAGGTCTAGACTATGACCATTTCCAACGACCCTAAA
>JAPYPO010000717.1 GCA_029937645.1 Candidatus Hydrogenedentota bacterium | reverse complement strand
TCGTGGCTGAGTCCTCCTGAATCAACGCCAAGAGTCGAACCGCCTCTTCGTACGCCCGCTCAAAGTGAAACTGTCCCGCGTGGCGGCCCGCAAATTCAATCCCCTTCAGAACCTTCTCGATCATCTTCGGACCAAACCCTTTAAGCTCGGCCAAGCCCCCAGACTCGCAAGACTCCTTTAGCGCGTCGAGCGAATCAATCTGCTTCTCCTCGTAGAGCTGCTTCACCCGTTTGGCACCAAGCCCCGGGATTCTGAACAAATCGAACAACGTATCAGGGAACTTCGCGCGGAGTTTTTCCAGATATTCCAACTTGCCCGTACACACCAACTCCTGTATCTTTTGCTCCAAAGCGTCGCCCACGCCCTTAATCTCACGGAGCCGCCCCTCCTTCGCTAGCGCTGCAATATCTCCGTCCATCTGCTCGATGCGCCGCGCCACCGATGTATACGCGCGGCCCTTGAACACGCTCTCACCCGACAAATCGAGGAGCATCACAATTTCTTCCAGTGCCGATACCACATCTTTATTCGTCATCGCCGCTCCAGCGTATTTTGATTTCACATTTCCTCTAATGTTCTCACCCTGTCCTCGCGTATCGGCGACCCCTCCACCCAGCAGTGTTTCTTGAAGGAAACTCCGTCGCCAAGAAATGAAAAATCCATTCTCTATTCTCAATGAATTATAATTCAGCGACACCACATCATGGAACGAAAATTTTTACCTTCACGAAGGAGGACCCTTCTTACTCCTATGGCAACTTTGTCCGTCATCACAACGCCCATCGGCAATATGGAAGACCTGGGATTCCGCGCTCTCAGGGTTCTGGGGGAGCTGGACGCGCTCGCCTGCGAGGATACCCGGGTAACACGGAAAATTTTCCAGGTTCACAATCTCCCCACTCCGCGGACGATTTTCTCCTGCCACGAGCACAACGAAGAACAGGCAGCCAAACGGATACTAGGATTGCTCGATTCCGGAGCGCATGTGGGTTTGTGCAGCGACGGCGGCAGCCCAAGCATCAGCGATCCCGGCTACAGGCTCATCGGCTTGGTGCTCGATTCCGAGCACACCGTGGAGGTCATACCAGGGCCTTCTGCCGTCGCGACCGCCCTCGTAGCCTCGGGCCTGTCGACCTCAAGCTATACCTTCAAGGGTTTTCCGCCGCGAAAATCCGGACCCCGAAAGCGATTCTTGGAAGAAGAATCAGCCATGCCCCACACTTTGGTCGTCTTCGAATCTCCCTACCGCATTGGAAAGTTTTTGGCCGACGCCTTCGAGGTACTGGGTGACCGGCGCGCTGCGGTATGTGTCGAACTAACCAAGAAATTTGAAAAGGTCCACCGTGGATACCTGGGGGATCTCGCGGAACAATTCGATGGCCTCAAGGTCAAAGGCGAAATATCGGTCGTGCTCGCCGGAAACAATCCAAAGTTTCGCCGCAAGCCTCCGGAGGAATAAGAAAGGCTCTTTCTTCGATTTATTAGATTTCTTTGCTTCCTTAGATCTCTCTTCTTTCTCCCGCTCTGAGTGCCTCCCGAAATAGAAGCGGCTACTATTTATGAATAATTATCTGTATAAATTGACGTACTATAATTTCGGTTGATACCCGATTCACAGATACCCTCTCCAGGCTTGTGTCCGGGTTACCGTTAATGCTATGTTGTACACCGTTATCCGGTGTACGGGCTTAGGGGGATAGGTGATCGAGACCGGACTCAATGCGTACCGGGTTTGAGCCATTTGTGGGTCTTGATACTGAGTGGGAGGGGTTAGTTGTGTTTGAAGTTTCGGCGTTAGTAGTAGCCCGGATTTCCCATTTGGAAGAGTCATCTTGAGATCCGCCGGCATCGTTTAA
>JAPYPO010000716.1 GCA_029937645.1 Candidatus Hydrogenedentota bacterium | reverse complement strand
TCCCAGCCGAATGTCCTCCGCCCGCCCCACGCGAAAACGCATAGACGCTTCCGGCAACACCCTCGGCTTGGCAAGCCGCAGCATCCCAATCAAGGAGCCAAAGATCGCGATACCCGAGGCGGCCATACTAGCGAGACCTAAAAAGTCCCGTCGTTGAATCGGTTCTGGTTCTAATCGGCCAGGCATGTCGGCTTCTCCTTGAAATGAAAATCTTCCATCGTGATTGCGCCGACCGGACACCGCTCCGCGCATAACGCGCAACGAATGCAGATCGTTTCGTCTTTGATAATGGCGGACGCTTCTTCCTCGGGAAATCCATCCAGCAGCCGCTCGACATCTCCCCGCATTCCGTTTTCGATTGGAATGGCGTCTAGCGAAACGATTTCGAGGCAACGCTCGGGACATACATCCACGCAGCCCCCACACAACACACACCTGTCGCCGTCGAATATTGTGTTCACGCCGCAATTTAAGCAACGGCACGCTTCCTGCCGCGCCTGCTCCGGGGTAAATCCGGTCTCCACCAAGGCCGACTGCGACACGAGTCGTTGCTCGGGAGGTATCGTCCCGGGGACGAGGCGCTTGGTCTTCTCGTAGTCCTCTTCGCGCGCGTACGACGCATCCGCAAAGTGGAGCTCGACCGCTTCGGTCGTAATCGTTCGCCCCATGAGTTTCTTATAGATCGCCCGGGCGACGGCCTTGCCCGACGCGACTCCATGGATCAGCAATTTCGGCCCGTAAGCCAAATCCCCGGAAATGAACACGTCATCCTGAGCCGTTTCGCCGCTTTCGGGATCGCACTTGATGGCACCGTTGGGCAGCAGCTCAAGCCGGTCCCGCTCCGCATCGATGAAACTCACGTCCACCGATTGGCCTACCGAGATGAGAACCGTCTCGCACGCGATTTCTAACGTGTCCGTTTCGTCAAACAGCGGACTGAACCGATGGTCTTCATCGAACACGCGAAGGCACTTCTGGAACAACACGCCACGAACCCGACCGGTGTCGTCCTTCAGAATCTCTTTCGGCCCGAGGCTGTTGTGGCGAATCACACCTTCTTCGTCCCCCTCGATAATCTCGATGTCATCTGCAGGCATCTCTTCGAGCGACTCCAGCGAACACAGATGAACTTCGTCCGTGCCCTCGGAGCGACGGGCCGTGCGCGCCGCGTCCAAGGCGACCTGTCGAACCACCGTGCGTCCCACATCGTAGGCTACGTTTCCACCGCCGATAACAACGACACCTCGGCCCAGTTTTGGAGATTCGTCTAGCGACACATCGCGGAGATACTCGACCCCGCCGATGACCCCTTCGGAATCTGCCCCAGGAATCGGAAGGGCGCGCGACTTCTTCGCCCCCACCGCAATAATCACAGCGTCATGCTTCTCTCGCAGTTTGGGAAAGGTGATGTCCTTGCCGACGCAGCAATTTGTGATCGCTTCCACCCCCATGGAGGTGATCACTTCCACTTCCGCCTTAATCAAATCGCGGGGGAGGCGATACTCTGGGATTCCCACCGCCAGCATACCCGCTAAAACAGGTTCCATTTCATAAATCGTTACCGCGAATCCCAACAACGCCAAGTCGTGCGCCGCTGCAAGCCCCGCCGGACCGCTACCAATAATCCCAACGCTCTTTCCATCGGCCTTCGGAATGTCTCTGGTCATCAACGCCTGGAGCAGGGGCAACAGTTCCTCTTTGTCCTGGTGTATTAGGTTTTAATTTTATAAGCATTATTTAATCTCCAAAGAAGAATCAATTGTATTACCCTCAGCAAGAGTAACAATGGCTTTTTTTATATTTTTTTTATAGCCAAGATTACCTTTAAAAGATTTTAACTTGCCTCTAATAATAGCAG
>JAPYPO010000124.1 GCA_029937645.1 Candidatus Hydrogenedentota bacterium | reverse complement strand
TGGCCTTGGCCCACACGAAGTTGCCAGAAGAATCCAGCTTCTGCACGAAGATGTCATTCTTACCCTCGCTGGTGAGGTTGGCCGTGCCCGCGCCGGGGTTAAAGTCCGCCGTGCTCGACTTGAAATATCCCGTGGTGTACACGCCCGAAGCGTCCACCGCGATGCCGCGGCCCCGGTCACTGTCCGTTCCGCCCATGGCCTTGGCCCACACGAAGTTGCCAGAAGAATCCAGCTTCTGCACGAAGATGTCATTCTTACCCTCGCTGGTGAGGTTGGCCGTGCCCGCGCCGGGGTTAAAGTCCGCCGTGCTCGACTTGAAATATCCCGTGGTGTACACGCCCGAAGCGTCCACCGCGATGCCGCGGCCCCGGTCACTGTCCGTTCCGCCCATGGCCTTGGCCCACACGAAGTTGCCAGAAGAATCCAGCTTCTGCACGAAGATGTCGTTGTCACCCGCGCTAGTGAGGTTGGCCGTGCCCGCGCCGGGGTCGAAGTCCGCCGTGCCCTTGAACCGCCCCGTGGTGTACACGTTGCCCGAAGCGTCTACCGCGATGCGGGCGCCCTCGTCATCGTCCGTTCCGCCCATACCGGCGGCAAAACCGAACTCCACGTCGCTGGCTGCGGCAGGGAAGGCGGTTGCGAGGCCGGCGAACGCCAGCAGGCAGAGGATAGATCGTGCGCCCGTACGGTGACCGGAAGCAGCAGGAGCATGAATGCTAGCCCTGCTGTACAGGCCCTGTCTCGCGCTGTGATCGGGAGAGTTGCGCACGGTTTATTCCTTCAAATTCTGTTAAGTCTCGCGTATTACCCCTCTCCATTAAGCAAGACTCATGCCGCGCGAACATGTTAGGTAAAAAGTGTATTTATCGTTTTATGACGGTGTAATCGCTATTTGTCCCGAAGTATCGAAGAATTCCGAGTTTGCTGCTGACGGATTTGTGAGAACATTGTTCAGCAGTGACAAAGTTCTGCTCAGCCAGAAAAAGCCCCGAGGAACTCCGCCGGTAGACTGACGCGGATTCGCCAGCGCCGGGGTGCGGATTTGTACCGCCGCATTTACGAGCGCACCCTCGCCCAATGTGTCGCGGCGGGCTTGGTCAGCGCCGATACGGTACACATCGACGCCACGTCGATTCGCGCCGATGTGAGTTGGGACAGCTTGACCACGCGGCACGTCGAGCAGGTGGTGGCGTCCACCGTAGAGAAGACGAACGAGAGCGATGACGATGGCCCCCCTACAGGCGGTCGTGGTCGCCCGAAAACGAAGAAGGCCACACCCCAAAAGTGCAGCCCGGCGACTCCGCGTCCGCCGCCGCCCGATATGACCAGGGAAATCTTCGCGTTATCGAAAACTGCGTAGCCGTAGGCCTTCCCGCTCAGTTCCTTCGCGTCCGAATCTTTATCAAAGAGAGTCTTCAACGTATTCTTGACCATCGTGTCGATTTCTTCGCGGTTCTTTTGCGCCTTTGATTTACGCTGAGCCTCGGCTGTGTTCAGGGTGAGCGTAAGCGCAAGCATCATTGCGCCTACCACGAACAATGTCTTTCTCATGGGGGTTCCTTTCAATTCAAGAACGCGGTTCGGGCTGCCGGTATTGTACGCTATCTAGTGAGATGCGTGGAACCAGGCTGAGTTCGCAACAGGAACCTCGAGCCGTTGGAGCGCGTGCTCACCATGAGGGCACGGCAAGTATCGTCTATCGGTTGAATCAACACCCGGCGGTCTCGGGCCACGCGCTCGGGGCCGCCGAAGGTGGCGAAACTGGCTACCGTAGAAGGCATTCACACCATGACAATCCGTTCGTGCCGTGTCGGGCGACCTGGGCGCTTTCTTTGCTTGGCGGCTTCACGGGGCGGCGATGGCGGCGACGCAGGGAAAAATTTCTATTGGACTTAGGGTGGACTTACGATGATATTTCATTTTGGAGTGTTTGAAGTTTTGTCGTAAACACCCTGAAAGCATTGATTAAAATGGCGCGCCCGAGACGATTCGAACGTCCGACACCTGGCTCCGGAGGCCAGTGCTCTATCCACTGAGCTACGGGCGCGTGGGTAGGGAACGAATGATACCACGCAGTTCGGCTGTAAATCTATAGATCCGTTGTCTTGAGTTCGTGATGTGTATGTCTGTCGCGGGCTGGTCTCCGATGGAATGGGTGGTGTTGCCAACTCGGCACGACGGATGGTAGGGTTGCGGTTATGGCAGAGAAGATGGCGGAAAATAGTCCGGCCCCGGCAGCGGGCGAAAAGCAGTTTATGC
The DNA here is from genome assembly GCA_029937645.1 of Candidatus Hydrogenedentota bacterium. Classification (GTDB taxonomy): domain Bacteria; phylum Hydrogenedentota; class Hydrogenedentia; order Hydrogenedentales; genus JAPYPO01. The sequence goes on along the minus strand of JAPYPO010000124.1, from coordinate 7,515 downwards.
CGATTTCGGTTTCTTCATTGCGCTTGGACACGGTGATGGGGTTCGATTTGTACCTGCGCGTCCGCAAAGACGCCCCGGCCATCTTGTATGCGAAGGGCGATGTAAGGTTTGAAGAGGAGGCCCGGAAACGCCTTGTCGAGAACCGGGTCGAGCAGCTCTACATTGATACGAGCGACGCGTCTTCCTATCACCGCTATCTGGAAGCGACGCTCCCCACGGTTCTTTCCGATGGAACTATAGACGCGGCGAAAAAATCGGCGGCGCTCTATACCTGCGCCCAGGGTGTGGTCCGCGATATGCTATCGAATCCGCGGACCGAAGGTGGGGTTGACCGCAGTAAATCGATTGTGCGGAACACGGTGCGATTCATCCTTCAGAACAACACGGCCCTGCGCCACCTCATCGAATCCGCTGCGTACGATTTCAATAACCACTCGCACAGTGTCAATGGGTGCGTTTTTGCGGTTGCGTTTGCGCAGCGGGTGCTCACGGAGGATCCGAAGTCGCTGCGGGAGCTTGGGCAAGGCACTCTGCTGCGCGACCTTGGTATGGGGCAGTTGGACGACGGGATTAGCCAGAGCACCCGGGAGCTGTCGATGCAGCAGTTTACGGCGCTGAAACGGCACCCGTTGGAGGGGGAGCGGCTACTTATGGACTTGGGGGGGCTGGGCGGGGTGGCTTTGGATATCGTCCGGCATCACCATGAGAAGTTAAATGGGAAAGGGTATCCCGATGGGCTCAAGGGGGACGAGATCAGCCCTATCGTACGGGTCGTTAGTATTACGGATGTGTTCGATGGGCTGACGACGAACCGGCCCGACCGGAAGGCTTTGACGACCTTCGAGGCGCTCAAGCTCATGGGAAGCAAGATGGGAGATGAGCTGGATATGCAGTTGTTGCGCAAGTTCATCGAAATGATGGGGGCGCAGGATTAGCAGCGCATGGTTAGCAGCCCATGGCAAGAGTCGCGCACGAGCGTGGAGGCGCCTTTTTGTTGGGAATGGGTATTGCGTTTTTCTGCAAGGGATGAGGATGTTTTTGCGATTTTTGGAGCCCCTATCACCGGAGGGGACACGCCATCTAAATCGTTGGAGTCTGTCGCGGTTTTGAATTTTGGGCTAATTGCTTCATGTAGGCCAAACTGTCTCGCGCGATGGCTTCGGGGCCGGGGTCGAAGTTGAAGACTTCGACGGACACGTAATCGGAATAGCCTACGGCTTCGAGGGCCTCGAATATGGGGGCGAAGTCTACATCCCCTTGGCCGGGCCCATGAAGGTTTTCGTCGTTTGCATGGTAATGGGCTAGGTACTGCGCGTATTTCCGAATGGTTGTGGGGCGGTCTTCGGGTTCGTCGATCATGGCCTTGGTATCCAACATCAACCGGAAGTTGGGGTGGCCGATGGCCTCGATGAGGCGCACGGTCTCGGCGGCGTTCTGACAGAAGTTTGTTTCTGTCTTACTCAGAGGCTCCATGCACAGGGTGACCTCTTGTTCCTCGCAGACGGGGAGAGCGTGGGAAAAAGACTCGACGGCATAGTCGAAGGCCTGTTCATAGGTTATCGATGGGTGTACGCTACGTGCCTTCGGGGAACCAAATGCAATTCGTTTCCCGCCGAGGTCTCCGCAGAAATGGGTCAAGTCGACGAGGTACTGTGCGGTGCGGGATCGAATCTCTGGATCGGGGTGGGTGATGTGGAGGTTCTCGGGGCCGACCAAAACCCAGTGAATCCCCAAGATCTCCAACTGCGCCTCTTCGGCCTTGCGGACGATGTGTTTGCGCGTTTTGGCTGGAATGTCGGTTACGGTTTGCGCCAGGGTGAAGGGAGCGATTTCGAGGCCATCGTACCCCGTTTCCTTCACGAATTCGATGGTACGCGCTATATCGTCCCAGTCCTGAAAGATTTCACCGCAGATGCCGAACTTCACGCAGTTGTGCTTTCCTCATCTGCGGTCTCATCGGCTCCGAAGACGTAGACGCGGTTTCCACCGGCGCGCTTGGCGTCGTACATGAGGGAGTCGGTGTACTGTATAAACTTCCGCACCGAGTATCCTTCTTGATAGGTCGTCAGCCCGACGCTCATCGTGAGCAGGTCAAAGCGTTTCTCCTCGAACATGGCGCGGATACGTTCGGCGATGTCGTGCGCGGTGGCCGCCGGTGCTTCGGGGAGGATGACGGTGAATTCATCGCCGCCGTAGCGGAAGCCGTAGTCGACGTGCTCGCGGGTACACACTCGGATGACGTTGCCCACCTCTTGCAGCACCCGGTCGCCCTCAAGGTGTCCCCGGGAATCGTTATAGGATTTGAAGTGATCGATGTCTACTAGAAGGAGTGACAAGGGGCGCTTTTGACGCCGGGCACGTTCGATTTCCGCATCGAGCCTGTCGTAGAAGTAGCGCTGGTTGTACAGGCCCGTTAGGTTGTCTCGAATGGTCATCTCTTTGAGTTCGAGTTCGAGGCGCTTTTGTTCGGTAATGTCTTTGCAGATGGCCAGTGTCGACGCGGGCCGCTCCTCTGTAGCCGGGATTTGCGAAATGGACATGCTAACGGGAATGGTGGTCCCGCTCTTGTGTTTTAGCTCGGTCTCGTAATTCTGAAGCGGTTTGTCCGCGCGTAATACGCGGATTATGTATTGCGATTCCTCGGCGCCGCCGACATAGAGTTCGTCCATTCCTTTTGCGAGTATCTCGCCTTCAGAGTACCCCATCATCCGCCGCGCCCCGCTGTTGGCGAAGGCTACGCGCCCGCCCTCCCCGATGGTGATAATGGCGTCCAGCGTACTCTCGATGAGGCTTTCGAGGTACTCCTTCGTTTCGCGCACTTCGACGTTCGCCGCAGCCAACTCCTGGGTGGCGTCGGCGACGCGCGACTCCAGCTGTTGTTGGTAGGCGCGGTTCTCGATGATGAGGGTTCGTTTCTCGATTGCGTGTGCGACGCTGAGCGAGATTTCACTCAGGTTGAAGGGCTTGAGGACGTAATCGTCCGCGCCGGTTCGCATGGCTTGAATTGCGTTGGTCACCTCTATCATGGCGGTAACGACAATAATCGAGATGTCTTTTCCCATCTCTTTGATGCGTTTGACGACTTCCATCCCGCTGAGCTCGGGCATCTTGAGATCGGTGATCAGCAAAGAAAAGTCTTCTTCGCGAAGGATCTCTAGGGCATGCCTGGGCGAGTCCGTCGTCGTGCAGTCGTACCCCTCCGCCTCTAAATGTTGGCTCAATACGTCGAGGATACTGCGCTCGTCGTCTAATACCAGAATACGGTCGTTCACCAGCGAAATCTCCGTTCGATTTCCCCACCGTTTTTCATTGCGAAATGGACTACTCCATGACCAGACACGCGGAGGGTCAAAGGAACTTGACGACGAAGATCATGACGACAAAAGAGCCAACGGCAATCCCAATCTGCGTGGGTGTCACACTGGGCAATGCGTCCTCTCTCTCTACCTTTTGCACCCCGAGCCCCTCGAAGCCACCACCGCAACCGGTGGGTGAGGTCAGCAAGAGTCCCACCACCATACAGAAAACGATGATGGTAATTGCCTTTCTTGTGTTCATGGGGTACTTCTCCCTATCTTTGGGCCGACGAATGCGCGATAGAGCGGCCCAGCTGCCAGACGATACTCCCCCATTCTATCGCCATCAGACAAAAACCGCAACTGGTGAGGCGCGAGCGGAGGGGATTACCTGAGTAGGTGGATGCTCACCCAGCCCGGATTTCTGCTGAGAGCGCGGGCACCCGTGGTTTTTACAGGCTCAGGAAGGCTGTGGCTGGATATGGCAGCTGGCGAGGCCTCGCTTTTCGAGGTATCGTTGGTGGTACTCTTCGGCGGGGTAGAAAGGAAGGGCTTTGGTGATCTCAGTGACGATGGGGCCGCTGTGTTTTCCCGAGGCGTCTTCTGCGGATTTGGAGGATTCGGCGGCTGCGCGCTGGGCATCATCTGCATAGAATATCGCGGAGCGGTACTGGGTTCCCATATCAGGGCCTTGCCGGTTCAGGGTGGTGGGATCGTGGGTGGCCCAGAAGACGGCAAGGAGATCTTCGTAGCTCGCCTGCCCGGGATCGAAGTCGACTTGGACGACTTCCGCATGGTTGGTTTGCCCGGTGCAGACTTGTTCGTAGGTGGGGCTCTCGGTCGTCCCGCCCAGGTAGCCGACGGCCGTGGCGCATACGCCCGGAACTCGGCGGAATGCGGCTTCCACGCCCCAGAAACATCCGGCGCCAAAAATCGCGTGTTGCATGATGGTGTCCTTTCGTTTAGATGGCTCTGTAGATCGGAACGAGGAGGGATGTAAAAAAATTCCGCGATAGCACGGCATCGATGGGAATTCGGCGGGCTCGGTCGCGGAGCCTGCCTGGGTACGATTCGTCCATTGAGGGATTAGCGGTTCGTTTCGAGTTTGATGATGGAGCCTTTGCCGCGTTCGGAGTGACGGATGGGGCCGTTGGAGTTGCACGTCCAAATGTTGCCGTCTTCGTCAATCTCGATTTCGCGAGTAAAGGTTACCCGGCTTGGCATTCGATAAGGAGTGAAATGGCCCGTTTCCGGATCGAGGACAATCATCGTGTCGCTGCCCGTGCCGCAGACCCAAATCTTGCCGGTTCGGGGATGGATGTTCACGGCGTAGGGGAGCCGGTTTATGGTGTTGGGCATTTCGTAGATTCTCCACTCTTCGATCTTAGGATCGAAGCGACCGATGACGCCGCTGCCCCAGCCCGGCACCCAGACGATGCCGTCGGGGGCGACGTGAAGGCGGCGCGGTCCGCGGAACGGAGGGTTCCATTCCTTGATATCGCCGTCTTCGATGTCGGGGTTGATTCGGCCGACCCGGTTGCCGTTGAGTTTGGTGTACCAAATCATGCCATCGGGCGCGACATCGATGCCGTAGGGCGTCCGGCCACGCGATTCGCCACGTCCCCCCCCCACGGCCTGGTCGGCGGAGGGAAGCTTGTATTCCTTGACCTCATAGGGTGGGTTCGGGCTAAGCCGGCACACTTCGCGCCCAGCATCGGTGAACCAGATATACCCTTTTTTGTCGACGCGAAGCGTATGGGGATAGCGCCCCCGGGTCGCGGGAGAGGGTGCGCCGGACATGATGCTAAACTCTTTTGTCGTGATATCGAATTTCGCCATTTCGCCGCTGAGGGCGAGCGTAAGCCACATGTCGCCTTTGGCGTCGGCTTCGATGGAGTGCGGGCCTTTGCGGACGTTGGAGGCGTCTTCCTGAATTCCACCCGGAATAATATGTTCCGTGCGCTCGCCGGTTTCCGGGTCGAGTACGAGCACAGAGTCGTTGGACATATCGACGGCGTAGATCTTTCCGTCGGGGCCCAGTTCGATATCGTGTACGGTAGAATTTTCCTGTCTTCCCAAGTCCCATTCTGTAATTCGCGAAGACAGCACGACATCTTCGGGATCGGGAGGTCCAGCGTAGGAGGGCCAGTTTGCGATGGCTTCGTCGGAGTAGGCGGCGTGTAGGCGACCGACGATGGAGTCCTGCGTGTGCTTGAACAATCCACCGAACCCGTCCATGCGAGTCACCATGGTTTTCCAGTCGATGGGTTCCTCGGGTGAGCGAAATCCGAGTGTGCCGACCTGATGGCAGTAGGTGCAGAACATTTTGAAGTTTTCTTTGTCCGCGATGGTGTCGAACTTCAAGAGGCCGAGCAGGTTGTCGGCGGGCCGCTGTAGGTTGATATCGGCAACAGGCTCCATGTTCAAGGCGAGGGAGGTTGCGTTGGAGGCGCCGGCCGTGATGCCGGGGAGGGTGTTGTCTTCGAGCCCAATGAAGCGAGCCCGAATGTCGTAGGCTTTCGACGCCAACCCGTCTATCGTAAAGGTGCCGTCCGCCGCGGAGAGAACGGAAACACTTTTTTCGAGGGCGAGGTCGATGGCGGAAACCATCACGCCACGGAGCGGCGATCCGGCGGCGTCTTTCACGACGCCCTTCACGCTTTCGCCCCATGCGCTTATGCCGCTAAGTGTGAGCGTCGCGATAAGGGCAAACAGGCTTACCGTCTTCATAAGTTCCTTGATCCCTTCTTTCGATCAATCACCAACTGCTCATGGATTATAATTGGAATGCGATGCTGATTCGATGCTTCGCCGTGGTGATTCCTACTCCCCCAAATCGTACTTCGCGGGCAGCGCGCCTGTCAAGATGTCTTGGGAAATTTTCCGTCAGGGGTTTCTGTTCACACAGAAAATCCCGGCGGACTCCGCAAGGGGGTCCGCCGGGCCTAGAAGCTGTTCGAATCGAATCTTAGATACCCGGTTCGAGCTTGATGAATGAGGTCCAGCCACGTTCGGTATGGCGAAGAGGGCTATTGGAGTTGGAGGTCCAAATGTTGCCATCGTCGTCAATTTCGATTTCACGGGTGAAGGTTACGCGCGAGGGCATCCTGAAGTCCGTGAAAACTCCCGTTTTGGGATCGAGTTTGATCAACGTGTCGCTACCCGTTCCGCAGATCCAGATGTCCCCATTTTTGCGGTTAATGTTCAGCGCATAGGGAAGCCGGTTTATGGCGTTGGGCATCTCGTAGATTTTCCACTCTTCGGTCTTGGGATCGAAGCGACCAATGACGCCGCTGCCCCAGCCTGGGACCCAGACGATACCGTCTTGGTCAATTTGCAGGCGGCGCGGCCCGATGAATGGCGGATTCCATTCCTTGATGTCGCCGTCTTCCACGTCGGGATTGATCCGGCCGATGCGGTTGCCGTTGAGCTTGGCGTACCAAATCATTCCGTCGGGAGCAATGTCGCGGCCGTAGGGCGTCCGGCCGGACGCCTCGCCGCGTCCACCGCCGACAGCCTGGTCCGCGCTCAGGGTCTTGTATTCCTTAACTTCATACGGCGGGTTCGGGCTGAGACGACATACTTCGCGACCCGCATCGGTGAACCAGATGTAACCGGTCTTGTGGCTCACACGAAGCGTGTGAGGATAACCGCCTCGGGGCATGGGGGCTGGAGCGCCGGACATGATGGTAAACTCTTTGGTCGTGACGTCGAATTTTCCCATCTCGCCGCTGCCTGCGAGTGTGAGCCACATGTCGCCGTTTGCGTCCATTTCCATGGAATGGAAACCGGATTTGGATTTCGTTTGGTCTGTGGTGGTGTAGCCATCCATGACGTACCAAACCATCTCATTGGTTTCTGGATTGAACTCGATCACGGCATCGTTGCGACCGTCAACGCCGTAGACGAGACCGTCTTTGCCCAATTCGATGTCGTGAAGGAATGCGGGGGCCGGCTCCCTGTACTTCGAGGAGTCGTTCCCAAGAGGACCTTCGGTATTCGTCCGCGGGCCTACGTCCCATTCCGTGACCCTCATTGCGAGCACCGAATCGTCGGGCACGGGCGGGGTGTACTCGGGCCAGTTCTTTATGGCTTCGTCGGAGTACGCGGCGAGGAGGCGCGGGACGACGGTTTCCTGCGAGTGTTTATACAGTCCACCGAAACCGTCCATGCGGGTAACCATCGTTTCCCAGTCAACGGGTTCCTCAGGCGAACGGAA
>JAPYPO010000715.1 GCA_029937645.1 Candidatus Hydrogenedentota bacterium | reverse complement strand
GCTTTCTACCTCCTCGATGACCGCGAGCGCTGCTCCAAGGATAGCAGGCGCCGCGGAAAAATTCCGGTCCGGGCCTGAATGAGAAGAATCTCCGTTCAAAGTCATTGGCTGACCGTGGCCTTCAGCCACTATTTCTCCACGCAGTACAAGTGGGTCGAAGTTCGAATGAAGAGTTGGGAGCCCGAAACGACCGGCGAAGACAAGGTGTAGGTGCCGTCCAGCTCGTTGGTTGCCAGCAGCTTGAATTCGGACCCTGCGGCGACGACCGAGGTGACGCCCTGCTCGTTCGTGATGTAGATCTTACCGTCGGCCAGAATGGGCGATGCGCTTACGATGCCATCGGCCGTCGATTCGGGGCCCCAGATGGCTTCGCCGGTCTTGGCGTTCAAGCACATGATCTTGCCTCGGTCTTCGACCATATAAAAGTAGGCGCCATCGGTAATCGGCGTCGGGACATCGGGTCCGTAGGCTTCATCCCATTTCCAGACCAGATGGCTGGTGGTGATATCGCCACTGCCGCCCGCGCGCAATGCGAGAAGGGGCCGTCTCCGCGTGGGCACATAAATCATTCCGTCATAGACGACCGGCGAAGCGACGACCCGGTAATTCCCCAATTGACGCGGATTTAGGCCTGCCGCGCGCCAAACTTCCGCGCCCGTTTTCGGGTTATGGCCGGTCACGTAGTCGCCGCCGGATATCACGATCTGTGTTTCGCCTTCGTGGCGAAGCACCGCTGGTGTTGTGTATGCGTCTGGCGACTCGTCGAACGCGTCCGTGGAACGCTCCTGACGCCATTGTTCCGCGCCCGTCTTCGCGTTGAGGGAAACGATGTATGACGGGTCATCCGTCCTCCGGCCATGCAGAACTTCGATGATAATGCGCCCGTCATAAAGCAGAGGCGACGAGGCGTATCCCCAACCCAGCCCGAAAGTGCCGTATTCGTCCTGGAGATTGCGCTCCCATACTTTGTTTCCTTCCATGTCCAGAGCCGTCACGGAGCCGGTGCCCGTAACCACCCATACGTGCTCGCCGTCCGTCACCGGCGAAGGGGTCGAGTCGTTATGTTTATTCGATAGCTTGTTGCCATCGTCAAGCTCACGTTCCCAGAGAAGTGATCCATCCTTCTTGGACAAGCACAGCAGTAAAAGGTCCTCCCCACCGGGATGACGCCGCTGTCGAAAGCCACCGCGCCGGCCGCGGCGTTGGGGTTGGCGCTGCTCGGGCGGCGGAGCCTGTTCGATATTTTCGGCCTTCGAGGCCGATGTCACGAAGATGCGATCACCCCAGACGATAGGCGTACCCCCGCTCCAGGATGGCAAGGGGGCTTTCCAGACGATGTTCTCGGAGGGCCCCCACCTCTCGGGAAGGTTGGTAGATTGGCTGACGCCGTTATGGGAAGGGCCGCGCCAATGAGGCCAGTTCTCTTCTGACGACGCCGAGCCCATCGCCGCGAACACGGTGAGGGCCATGAGCGGGATAGTAGGATACCGTCTCATCAAAATTCCTCCGCGGTTGGGCACGTTCCAGGACGCGTTTACCAGATCGAAATAGACCTCTCAAGAATGAGTGGATCAGGTCTCCCGCGTGGTTACACGATCACCACGAGAGGAATGTAGCGGATTGCCCGATTGCATATATGGATCAATTCTCGGTGAGCGCTGCGGGGCCGTTGGGCCAGAAATCGTCCGGATCGCATCGCCGTTAATTTGAACCGAGCACCGCCATTCGCTAAACTGGTTGAGTTGCCGCGCTTAGGCGGATTCTATCGTCGCCACGAATGATGTGAAGCCGCGTAAATTCCAATGCGAGGCACACGAATCTTTTCGCCCCACGGTTGCAAGTGTCAAATGGCCTATACT
>JAPYPO010000714.1:1634-1860 GCA_029937645.1 Candidatus Hydrogenedentota bacterium | reverse complement strand
GACGTCCAACGGGGGCTCAAGCTGGGCGCAGTCGAATACATTACCAAACCGTATAACCTGCCCATGGTTATGGTGTGTGTGGAAGCGGCACTCAACGCGGCGGGCACGCGATCGGAATCGGGTGGCCCTGAGTTTATGGATTCCGGGTACACAGATCTTCTTACCGGCTTGCGGAATAAACGCTACCTTGTGGAGCGCCTTCAAGAGGAAGTCGATAAAGCACATC
>JAPYPO010000714.1:0-1624 GCA_029937645.1 Candidatus Hydrogenedentota bacterium | reverse complement strand
GCACATCGTTATGATTACCCGGTCTCGTGTGTAATGATCGATATTAACGATGTGACTGCTCTGGACGACGAATGCGGGCCGGTTTCTGATGACGACCTGCTCGCCGAAATTGCGCTGGGGCTGCGCAGCTATACCCGGGCCCACGACGTGCTGGCGCGCTTTGACGGACGCCTCTTTACCGCGCTGCTCCCCCACACGCAGCACACCGATGCCATGGGGTACGCCCATAAGATTGTGAACGATGTTGAATCGACGATCTTTTCCGACCCCAATTTCCCGTCGAAAGCCGTTGCGAGTTGCGGCGTTGTTACCTGCCAAAACGGGAGCGCCACGAATGCCGATCGCTTTCTCGGAGAGGCCATGCAGACTCTTTTCCAGGCACTCGGCCAATCCGAGCTCCGCGTTGCCGGTCGCGATCTAAGCGCCTAATCGGGCGTACAGATCTTGCGCCAAGTTTTTTTCCGCGATCAGCGAAGTCCCTTCTTTGCGAAGAACGTTACGCTTACCCCGTTCCAACGCAAAGGCACCCCCTGTTCCGTTCCCGGAATTTCGTATTGAACCAACGCTTTTCGACGAACCTGCCGATAGCCGATCTGCCTTCCGAGTATTCGATTCGCGCTTCGGTGTTGAGAATTGCTATCCTCGGACGGAACGTATTCTGAACCATCCCGAATGAGACAAGGTAGTCACGGATTCATACGCACGGGGAACTCCATTGAAGGAAGACTCGCGAGACGATCCACAGGGCGATTTTGTTGACGAGCTTGACGTCGAAAAGCTCTATCAACACCGCTTCAGCGCCACGACAAAGCGGGCGAAAGCGGGCGTTTGGCACGTGCTCGTGCGGGACTATTTCCAGAAATGGATTCCGCCTGAAGCGACGGTACTCGATCTCGGCTGCGGCTATGGCGAGTTCCTAAATAATGTGGTTGCGAAACGCCGCATCGGCATCGATTTCAATGGCGACGCTGCGGATCACTTGGACGAAGGAATTGAGTTTCACCAAGGGGATGTGACGGACTTGTCGATGCTCCCGGATAACAGCGTCGATGTCGTGTTTACCAGCAACATGCTCGAACATCTACGCGGTAAGCGAGCGGTCGAACAGCTCATCGTTGAGTCTCGCCGTGTCCTGGTCGAAGGCGGACAGTTCATTGCGATGGGGCCCAACATGCGTTACCTTCCCGGCAGCTACTGGGATTTTTGGGACCATGTCGTGGCGATTACGGACCGATCCCTGGTGGAGGTTCTGACCTACCTCGATTTGGAGGTCATCGACTGTTTTCCCAAGTTCCTCCCCTACACCACGCAATCGCGACTGCCGCAAGCTGGACTATTTGTACGCGCTTACCTGAAGTTTCCGCCCATCTGGCGGCTCATGGGAAAACAATTTCTGATTCGCGCCCGGCGGAAGTAGCCCGGGTGCCTCCTCCAAACTTGTTGGCTCTTCACGGAATTCCGGGATAGGCGTCTCGCTTTGAGCTTTGCTACGCTTGCTTACGGTAGTTTTTCCCAAGAGCGGTAAGGAAGTACCGTGCGCTGAAGGCGCAACTCCTCAGCCCAGGGTTCGCGAAGCGTACCCTGGGCTGAGGAATGGAACGCTTACAGCGTTCAAAATGCAAGA
>JAPYPO010000123.1 GCA_029937645.1 Candidatus Hydrogenedentota bacterium | reverse complement strand
CGTCGATATGATGGAGGGAACCCTCGAAGTAGAGAGCGAAGTAGACCGGGGCACCCGTTTTGTCGTGACCATTCCCTTTGCCATAGACGAGTCGGGCGCAGCGCCAGAACCATTGCCTTCAGAAATCGAAGGCCGACGCATCCTCGTCATCGACCCCTACGAACGCCGCCGCCGAATTGTTGTCGATCAATTCCTCGATTTCGGATTGCGCTGTACGGCGCTCGCATCAGGCGTGCACGTCCTCGAAGAACTTCAGAGCGCCGCAAAAGGGGGCGATGCCTACTGGGGCGTCGTTCTCGATGGGGCCACACTCGATACGACACCCGATGAGATGGCCGATGCCCTCCGCAGTGAAGATTCGGCTCATTGCGTATTCCTCATGGTTCTTACCGAAGCGAATAACCATCTTCGCGAGGCCGGTCGCTTGGACAAGGTGAGGCAGATTCAAATTTCCAAACCGGTCATCCCATCGGATCTCTCCGCAGCGCTCCGCAGCATTGTGACGGGTGGCGATTCAGGTACGCGCGTCGCCCAAGAGGAGTCGCCGACCGACTACGCCAGCTTTACGATATTGTTGGCTGAAGACAACAAGGTAAACCAAGCTGTGGCCCTCGGACATCTGGAAAAGCACCGGTGCCATGTCGATGTGGCACCCAATGGATTGGTGGCCTACGAAATGGCGCTAAAGCGGCCCTACGATCTCATTTTCATGGATGTCCAGATGCCGATCATGGACGGCATCGCGGCGACGGTGGAAATCAGAAAGACCGGACACAGCCGACGCACACCCATAGTCGCCACTACCGCCAATGCCATGGAGGAAGACCGCAAGCGCTGTTTGGACGCGGGGATGGATGACTACCTTAGCAAGCCACTTCGCGGGAACGCCATCGATTCGATCTTGGACACCTATCTCGGCGGCGTTCCGGCACCCGAACCAGCGCCCGCGCCCAGCAAGAACGCAGATCCTCAAGGACCAACGCCGATTTTTGATTTACAAGAAGCATTGGATACCACGGATGGAGATGTGATCCTGCTTCGCGATCTCATTTCCATCGTAGATAAGGATTTGCCCGAACGGCTCCGGGAGCTTCAGGTTGCCCTTGATACCCATGATGAAGAGGCCATGCTTCGTGTCGTGCATACTATCAAAAGTCAGGCCGCTCATTTGGGTGCCCCACAACTGCGCGCTATCGCGGGTGAGGCAGAGTCTGCGGCCCTGGATCGAAATTTTGGCCATGTGCACGATCTGGCCCCCCGGATAGTCGCGAGCGCCGAAGATCTGTGCGAACAGCTCGCCCTGATAGACTGGGATGCCCTGGCCAACGGCGCAAAAAAATAAGGCACGGCGACCAACCTGCCCTTTCGCGCTACGCATGACTATACCCCGCTTCCCTCTGAACTCCTGACCCGGCATCAGCAAAAAATTACGCTCCCATGAATGCCCATCGGGACCCAACTGAAGCCCGCCCAGTGCCGCCGAAGGATACGCTCCAAGCGGCGTTTTGACGCTCATTTCTTGAAGTAGGCATGCCTGTGTGATACCCTCCCGTGTTGTAATTATCAAGGCGTAGCGGCGGGATGACGCGTTCCCGACTCCTCCCATCGCGCCGAACGATTCCGTTCCTGCGAGCGGTTTCTACTATGTGGCGTCTGAGCCTGGCCCGAGGTGGCTTGGAAACCAGGGCGAGTGGCGGAATTGGCAGACGCGCTGGATTTAGGATCCAGTACCGCAAGGTGTGCGGGTTCAACTCCCGCCTCGCCCACCACACGATCCGACACAATTAAACGGAAACAAAACCGCCGAGGAAGTCGCTGACCAAAATGACAGACGAAACCACTCCAGCCGAAACCGAAGAAGAGGACGCCGCCGCCACCGAAGGTGAAGAAGAAGCGTTTGCCTTCGTCGAGGATCCCAACTTCGATATTGACTACAAGGGCGACTGCGCCTACGAAGTCGCCGTATCCATCGCGGTGGCCAACGAGGCGAAAACGGCCGAAGATATGTACGAAGAGTTGCGCGCCGACGCGGAACTTCCCGGCTTCCGCCGCGGAAAAGCCCCGAAAAAGCTCCTGGTAAATAAATTCTCCAAAGTCGTTCGCTCCGAAGTGGAAGGCAAGTTGGTCGACGCCGCGTTCAAGAAATTGGTGAAGGACAACGACCTAAAACCCATGGGCGTGCCCGATATCGACGGGCTGGACGGAGACGAAGAACGTAAACCCGACGAGCCCCTAAGCTTTACACTCAAATTCGAGGTCTCCCCCAGAATTGAACTGGGGAAATACCGCGGAATCGATGTGGAGCGTCCAGTCGTCAAAATCGACGACGACGACGTCGAGGAGTCCATCAGCGAATACCTGAAGCAAAGCGCTGTCTACGAAAGCGTCGAGGATGCCGCAGCCAATGGCGACCAGGTGATCATCGATTTCAAAGGCACCCGCGACGGGGAAGATTTTGACGGCGGCACGGCTGACAACTTCCCATATATTATCGGGTCCAACCGATTCCTGCCAGAATTTGAAAAGGCCTTATCTGGCGCGTCGCCGGGCGACGAACTCACCACCGATGTAACCTTTCCGGACGACTATTTCTCCGAAGATCTACGGGGCAAACCCGCAACCTTCGCCATCACGGTCCACGAAGTAAAACGCCAGACCGTGCCCGAATTTACCGACGAATTCGCCCAGCAAGGCGGCTACGAGAATATCGCCGACATGCGCGAGAAAGTTGCCGAGCGCATGCGGGAAAGCTCGGGGAGCCAGTCAAAGGCTATGGCCGAAACCAACGCCCTCGATACCATCGTCGAAGACAGCACCTTCGAAATCCCGAGTTCGCTGATCGACAACATGGCCCACGATCAAGTGCACTCCGAGTTGCACCGGCTGGCGGAGATGAAGATGCCTCAAGACCAGATCGACGGGCAGATGGACGCCATCAAGGAGAAAGCGCACGAGGACGCCCTGCGCAACATCAAGGCGATGGTAACCCTCTACGAAATCGGCGAGGCCGAAGGCATCGAAGTGACTGCAGAAGATTTCGAGAAAGAGGCCGAGACCATGTCCAAGTCGATGGGCATGGAAGCAGAACTCATCGCGCGCTACATCAGCCTCTCCGATCAACGCAGCAATTACGCCGATAGAATCCTGCGGGGCAAGACGTTAGAGGTTATCCTGGCGAACGCCAACATTACGGACAAGGAACTAAGCCGGGACGAAATGGATGAAAAAAGCAGCGACGGCACGGGAGAGTAAACAATGGTCACGATTTATGAACAGACAAGCCGGGGCGAACGCCCCTACGACATTTACTCCAAACTTCTGGCCGACCGCATCGTCTTCTTAGGGATGCCCATCGACGACTATGTATCCAATTACATCATCGCCCAACTACTATTCCTCGAGGCCGAAGACCCCGATAAGGATATTCAGCTTTATGTCAATTCACCCGGCGGCAGCGTGACGGCCGGCCTCGCCATCTACGACACCATGCAGTACATCAAGTGCGACGTTAGCACCATCTGCCTTGGACAAGCGGCCAGCATGGGCGCCGTCCTCATGGCGGCGGGAGCCCCTGGAAAACGCTTTGGGCTGCCCTATTCGCGGTTTCTGCTCCATCAAATCATGAGCGGCGTCCAGGGCCAGGCAAGCGACATCGAGATCCAGGCCGCTGAAATCATCCGCATAGGTGATATGACCGATGAAATTATCGCCCGTCACACAGGCAAGAGCAAGGAAACCGTTCGGGCCGACAGCGACCGCGACTTTTTCATGGGCGCGGAAGAGGCGAAAGAGTACGGCCTGATTGACGAAGTGCTTTCCCGAGAGCCCGCAGCCGTCTAACGCGGCACCCTGATATGCCGATATACGACCGGTCAAAAAATTGAATTTGGCTGGCACCTCCAACAAGATTCAAGGTGCCACCCCTTTCGTTTTTGTTGCGGCTTTTTCTTGAAACTCGCATAATTTGATAAAGAGGGTCGAGGCCGACGCTCTCATCAATCAATGTTCGGAAATGTCTTGAGTTTAGTGCGAAGTGTCAGTTTATAAAGGGTTTTTCGTGTATTTTAACTTGACGAATGCCGGAAGAAGCTGGCATAATCAAAGTGGTAGTGGTTAGTTTATAAAAGAAAACTGTTGACAAGCCGAACCAAAAATGATATAAGCTATGGGGTGATTCGGTTTTAGACGGAGGTGCCCATGGCTTCGAGTCGTACTAGAAATGACGTAACTGCATGTTCCTTCTGTGGAAAACGCCACGATGAAGTGAACAAGTTGATCGCCGGACCAGATGTCAACATCTGTGACGAGTGTGTCAACCTGTGCGGCGACATTGTCGCCGAGGACCGCAAGGCGAGAAAGGGCGTTTCTCGCAACCAGGAAGTCCCCGCACCCGCAGAAATAAAGGCATTCCTCGATAATTACGTTATCGGCCAGGAATACGCCAAGCGGGTTCTCGCGGTTGCAGTCCACAACCACTACAAGCGGATCGGCGCTGGCGGCGAAATCGACGGCGTAGAGATCCAGAAGTCAAACGTCCTGTTGATTGGGCCGTCGGGCTGCGGCAAGACGCTTCTCGCCCAAACCCTGGCGCGTATGCTGGATGTTCCCTTTGCGGTCGTAGACGCTACCACCCTCACGGAAGCCGGGTATGTGGGCGATGACGTCGAAAACGTCATACTTAAGCTGCTCCAGGCCGCGGATTTCGACCATGCCCGCGCGGAGACCGGGATCGTCTACATTGACGAGATCGACAAGATCGCGCGCAAGGGCGACAGCCCGTCGATCACGCGCGATGTCTCCGGCGAAGGCGTTCAACAGGCCCTCTTGAAGTTGCTGGAAGGGACCACGGCGAGCGTACCACCCCAGGGTGGCCGAAAGCATCCCCAGCAGGAGTGCATCCAAGTCGATACGACCAATATTCTGTTTCTGTGTGGCGGCGCGTTTAACGGCCTCGATAAGATCGTCGAAAAACGGACTTCGACCAATGTAATGGGCTTCAACGCCGATATCAAGCCCAAGCGTGAGCGAAACATAGGGGATCTGCTGGCCTTGGTTCAGCCGGAAGACTTGGTTCAATTCGGTATGATTCCTGAATTCTCCGGCCGAGTCCCCGTCACCGCTTCGCTGGACGAATTGTGTCGCGAAGAGTTGATGCGCGTGCTTGTCGAGCCGCGAAATGCCCTCATCCTCCAATACGAAAAACTTTTTGGACTCGAGAAAGTCGAGCTTTCCTTCACCGATGAAGCCATCGAGGCGGTCGCGGATATGGCCGTTGTGTTGGAGACCGGCGCGCGCGGGCTGCGGGCAATTCTTGAGGGCGTCATGATGGACGTCATGTTTGAGCTGCCTTCGCGCACGGATGTGAAAGAGTGCGTTATCACGAAAGGGGTTATCGACAACGACGAAGATCCCCTTCTCGTCTACGAACATGAGCAGAACGACGATGAGAACGTAGAGCAGACCAAGGCCGGGTAGCCCCACCGGGGCCGGCCAGCACGGGGGCGAAACGCCACTCACTAGCCTTTCGCTCCCACGGCCTAGCCTTTACTCCCGCAGACCTGCATCGCAATGCGGACGACCTCCTGGGTTTTCCTGATTCGTGACGCATGCCTCGCTTCACGATCCCCATATGCATTCCCCGCACGGCGGTGTGAGGGGATCAGAGGACGACCAAGATCGGCCGGTGAACGGATGAATCCCTGTGAGCGGATGAAACTCTTGTGCCTGCCCTCAACCATCTGAGACAATGAGCGGAAGATTTCAAACCACCCATCGCCGTTGTCCAGCCATCAATCACGCGCAAACCCAACCCGGAGCCACCGTTATGCGTGGCGTACTCGCGGAGACCACTTTAGATGACACTCAAGAGCAAGGGTGAACAGCGCACCGAGTCCGGACGACTCCCCTTGCTGCCCCTAAAAGATGTCGTAGTATTTCCCCGCATGGTTGTACCCCTGCTTGTAGGACGGCGGGCCTCGTTGGCCGCAGTGGAAGAGGGCCTCGCCTCGGGGCGACCATTATTTCTCTGCGCACAGCGCGACTCCGACATGGAAGACCCGCTGGGCGCTGACCTTCATTCCATGGGCGTGTCTGCTAATGTGTTGCAGACGCTTCGCATGCCGGACGGCACCATGAAAGTAGTGGTGGAAGGGATCGAGCGATGCACCATGGAACGCTTTATCGACGGCGCTGCGTTCCCCGAAGCGCAGGTCAAGCCCGTGGTCTCCCGTGTCTCGATGGATAAATCCACGACGGCGCTGATGCGGCTGGTGGTCGAGCAATTCGAGGATCACGCACGCCTGGGGCAGCGCATTTCGCCCGAAGTCGCTATGGCGATGACGGGCATCGATGACGCGGCCGTATTGACCGACGTCGTTGCGTCCCACCTGTCGCTCTCCCATTCCGAGCGCCAAAAACTCCTTGAGATTCGCCGACCGAAAAAACGGCTGGAAGAACTGAACACCATTCTCATTCGCGAGAACGAACTCTTTGAAATCGAACGCAAAGTGCGCGATCGCGTCCGCGACCAGATGGAGCGGGGCCAGCGTGAGCACTATTTGCATGAGCAGATCCGCGCGTTACAGCAGGAACTCGGCCAACGAGACGATGGCGACGAATTCTCCGAGCTTCGCCAGATGATTGACAAGGCGAAGATGCCCAAAGAGGTCAAGGAAAAAGCAGATCGCGAACTGGTGCGCTACGAGCGCATGCCGCCCATGAGCCCAGAGAGCACGGTGATCCGCGGGTATATCGAATGGCTCTCCGATTTGCCGTGGAGCAAGCGCACGAAAGACAACATTCAGCTTGACCGGGCGAAGAAGGTGCTCGACGAAGATCACTACGGCCTCGAAAAGGTGAAGGATCGCATCCTCGAATTTCTGGCCGTGCGCAAGTTGAGCAAATCGACCAAAGGCCCCGTCCTGTGTCTCGTGGGCCCCCCGGGCGTTGGCAAGACATCGTTGGGCAAATCCGTAGCGCGCGCCATGGGTCGAAAATTCATTCGCGTGTCGCTCGGCGGTATTCGTGACGAGGCGGAAATTCGAGGGCATCGCCGCACCTATATCGGATCGCTGCCCGGTCGCATCATCCAGAGCATGAAAAAGTGTGGCGTGAAAAACCCCACGTTCATGCTCGACGAGATCGATAAGATGAACGTGGACTTTCGCGGCGATCCGTCATCGGCCCTGCTGGAGGTTCTAGACCCCGAGCAGAACCGCGCGTTCAGCGATCATTTTCTTGAGGTGGACTTCGATCTCCACGAAGTATTCTTCATCACCACCGCCAATAGCGAGTACGATATTCCCGAGCCGCTCCTCGACCGCATGGAAGTCGTTAACCTTTCCGGTTACACCCCGCTCGAGAAGGAAGAGATCGCGAAACTCTTTCTGATACCGAAGCAGCTCGAAGCGAGTGGCCTGACCAAGAAAGATATTGAGTTCGCCGATGCCGGTCTTGATCTCATTGTCCACCGCTACACGCACGAGGCGGGTGTGCGCGAACTAGAGCGGCAAATCGCGGCCGTCTGCCGAAAGGTGGCGCGTGCCGTTGTGGCGAGCAAGAAGAAGAAGCGCGTGTGCGTGTCGATTACGAAAAAGCGCGTGGTGGACATGCTCGGCCCGCCGCCGTACACCGATATCGCCGATCAGTCGAGTCCCGAAATTGGGGTGGCGACAGGCCTCGCGTGGACTTCGGCGGGTGGCGACATCCTCAGCATCGAAACGACAACCATGAAGGGTAAGGGCAATTTGCAGCTCACGGGGCAGCTCGGGGAAATAATGCAAGAATCCGCGCAGGCCGCCTACACCTACCTTCGCGCGCACGCGAAAGAATTGAAAATCGCTTCGGAGTTCTGGAAGAACGCAGACATGCATATCCATGTGCCTGAAGGCGCTATCCCGAAGGACGGCCCTTCGGCAGGGGTCGCCCTGACGGTGTCCATGCTCTCCGCCTTGAGAAAGAAGGCGCCCGCCGCGAAGGTGGCGATGACAGGCGAAATCACGCTCCAGGGAAAGGTGCTTGGCGTGGGGGGGCTTAAGGAGAAAACGCTCGCGGCCCACCGCGCAGGCATGACGACGGTCCTTATTCCCAAGGAGAACGAGAAGGATTTGATCGATATCCCGAAGGAAGTGAGCGACCATCTGGCCTTCATCCAGGTGGGAACGATAAACGAAGCGCTGGCCGTAGTGATGCCCGCGGCCAAGCGGAAGCGCAAGTCGGCGCCGCGAAAGAAATCCTAGCCCCATGAAGGCCACATCCGCCACCTTCGTCAAGAGCGCCATGGCTGTGGATCAATACCCCGCCGATGGACGCCCGGAATTCGCGTTTGTCGGCCGCTCGAACGTCGGCAAGTCCAGCCTCCTGAATGTTCTCCTTGGGCGGAAGGGCCTCGCAAAGACCAGCGGTCGGCCGGGGAAGACACAGACCGTCAATTTCTTCAACGTAAATGATCGCATCTACTTCGTCGATTTACCGGGCTACGGTTACGCCAAGGTGCCCGTCCAGGTGAAAGATCAGTGGGGCAAGGTGATGACGGCCTACCTGCAGGACCGCCCGCCCCTCCGCTTGGCTCTCCAACTCGTGGACGCCCGGCATAAGCCATCCGAGAAGGACGACGAGATGTTGGACCTCCTCGAGAAGGCGCGAGTGCCCACGCTGGTTGTCGCGACGAAAATTGATAAGGTGAAGCGGTCAGAGCGGGCCAAGAACCTGCGCCGTATACGAGAGACGCTGCGACTGGACGACGACGCCGTGGTCCTTCCCTTCTCTTCGGTGACGAAGGATGGAGTAAAGGAACTATGGCGGGTCATCGGCGAACTTTCCGAGTTGTCTTTTTAAGTGCTTTGGAGGCGCCCAAGATTTTTCCGGCTCGCGAGTACGCTTCGACCCGAGCAGACCGGGAATAATTTATTAGGTTTACGCTGTTGGTGATTGACGGATAGCCGTCGGGAAAAGCTCATTTTTTTTGGGTGGTTAATTTAAATCGAACAAATAGAAGGGGAAAGATTATGCGTGTGATAAAAAGTGTGGCAATACTATTGTTGGCGGTGCTCGTCAGCTCGCCTGCGTTTGCCGAAGGCGCTCAGGTGCTGGATTACACGATGAAAAATATCGACGGCAAGGATGTGGATCTCGCCAAATACAAGGGCAACGTCGTGATGATCGTCAACGTCGCTTCAAAGTGCGGCCTCACGCCGCAGTACAAACAACTCCAAGAACTGCATGCGAAGTACAGCGGCAAGGGCCTCAAGATTTTGGGCTTCCCCGCCAACAACTTTATGGGCCAAGAACCGGGAACAGACGAGGACATTAAACAGTTCTGCGTTAAGGAATACAACGTCAAGTTTGACATGTTCTCCAAGATTTCCGTGAAGGACGAAGGCCAAGCGGATCTCTATAAGGAATTGACTTCCAAAACGGAAAACAAAGGCTTCGGCGGCGATATCACCTGGAACTTTGAAAAATTCCTCGTGAATCGCGAAGGGAACGTCATCGCCCGTTTCGCTCCGCAGACCAAGCCCGATGACCCCAAAGTGATCGCGGCTATCGAAAAGGAACTCTCCAAGAAATCGTAGCGAAACCTCCGTCTTCGACGACGAGGGTGTCAGCGCTCCTCCCGCTAGGAGCAGCAGCAAAAATCACCGCTTTTGAACCACGAATGGACACAAATACACACGAATGTTTACTCAATTCGTGTGTATTCGCGTCCATTCGTGGTTTCCTATGATCTCATGAACGGCAAGTTCTGCCCTCCTAGAGCATTTTAACTTTATATAGCTACGATGTTATACTTGCTCTATGAGGCCA
>JAPYPO010000713.1 GCA_029937645.1 Candidatus Hydrogenedentota bacterium | reverse complement strand
CGACGGGTCCATATGGGTAATCTCGGCTGAAATGTACATGCGCTCGAACCCGGCCTCGCAAAGTGTTCCGGGTCTCGCAAAGTGTTCAATGCGCACAGTTGATAAGGACACTTGTGGCCCGAAAACAGCCTAATTTCCGTAGCGTGCATAGAATAATTCCACACTCGAATTATGTAATTCCTTATATACAAACGAATTAGGCCGAGATCATTCCGGCGAAGGGAAACTTGGCATCGACCTTTCTTTTACAAAGCCAGATGGCAGGTTCATCACCCAGCCGAGTCCGCCATAAGACATAGTTTTTCCCGATGCGATTCCGGCCCTCAATCGTGTCGGTGTCCCGCAGGTGGGTGTATTCGAGCCGCTGGAAGGATCGGGGCCGTTGTATGTGCTGGTACGCCACACGAGCCCCGAGTCATTCGCAACGGCCACGGAAAAACTTATGGCGGACGAAGAATTTCTGTCGAAGGGGGCGGCGGTGTTGGACGCGCCACCGGAGCGCCCCGCGTTCACGCGTATCGAAACGAGCTTCATGCGATCTTTCTCAGGTATGCCAACGCTGGAGATCCCCGTGAGCACGCCGGGGCGGATCTTCGAGTTTCGCAATTACGAGAGCCCGAGCGTCTTGGCGGGCCAGAAGAAGATTGAGATGTTTAACATCGAGGAGATCGACATTATGCGCCGCACCGGGATTGGCCCCGTGTTTTACGGTGAACATCTGACGGGGTCGGTGATGCCGAATTTGACGTATGCGCTTTCGTATGACGGCATGGATGCGCGGAAGGAGGCGTGGGATCGTTTCAGAGTGGACGCGGCGTGGAAGGAACTCAGCGCTAAACCGGAATACGCGAACGCAAAGATTCTTTCGGCCATCAATAGCGCATACATGAAGCCTACTGCATTTTCTCAGATATAGGTTACTTAGGAAGTTCACAAGGCGGGCGATCCGAGCCAAATCTCTCCTTGACAGAGTCCGGATCGCCCTCTATACTCGACTAAGCAATTCGGCTCAGTCGAAAGGAGGTGCGAGCGATTTCTTAAAGTAGTCACCAGGGTGTAGGGAAGCACGGTGAAATTCCGTCGCAGTCGCGCTGCTGTGACCGGGGACGAAAGCCACATC
This sequence comes from Candidatus Hydrogenedentota bacterium, assembly GCA_029937645.1. GTDB lineage: Bacteria > Hydrogenedentota > Hydrogenedentia > Hydrogenedentales > JAPYPO01. The sequence continues at coordinate 741 of JAPYPO010000713.1, read as the reverse complement.
GAAGCCACTATCCTTAGAGGGATGGGAAGGCGTGGCGAGTAGGACGATCCGGAAGCCAGAAGACCTGCCCGAACAGTAGTTCCATTCATGTGCCACAACTTCGCGAAAAGGTTGTTGCAGCGTAAGTCCTTTAGCGCTTACCTGCGCCTCTTTCCGATCAGAGATCCACCGCTGTCGTTTTGTCATGGCCGTTTCGCCATGGGCTGCAACGCCGTGTGTGGAATAATTGCGCGCCACGCGCGTAGGAGATAAAAGGACTATGTTTTCTCGTATTGTATTTGCATCTATATTTTCTTTTGTTATGGCCGGGCCGGGTTTTGCCCAAGATCTTCGGTTGGTATCGCAATGGCCCGACATCGCGCCAGGTTCATTCGGCGTTACCGGGAGCAGCCTCCCCGATGGCCGTCTGATCCTTTGGAACGGCTCGGATGTGTTCATCCAAAACGCTCCGGGCGGAGCAACGCTTGAGATAGTCGCTACGGGCTATCAAGGGGATCCCAGCTTCGTTGCGATCGCGCCCGACGGGTACACGGCGCTGTTGGGGCCGGGATTCAGTCCCATGGTCTACCTCTTCGACACGCGGACGCCTACGGATTTTGTGGCCGGTAGCGAGATTGCCGCGCCGAATCACTTCTCCGGTGCGTTTCTGAATCAGGATCTCGTCGTGATGGACCGGGGGCTTGACGACTTTTCGGCCAGCGAACTTGTTGTCCTAGACTTAAGTGGGACAAAGGGGGACTC
>JAPYPO010000712.1 GCA_029937645.1 Candidatus Hydrogenedentota bacterium | reverse complement strand
GTCCAGAAGTTGTTTACCTACGCACTGGGCCGTGGTATCGAATACTACGATCAACCGGCCATACGCCATATCATGAAAGAATCTGAATCGGACGACTACCGTTGGTCGTCCATCATTTTGGGAATCGTCAACAGCACCCCCTTCCAAATGAGGAGAGCAATCTAATGTACGCACCCAAGAAGAGTCTGTCACGCCGCACGTTTTTGCATGGTGTCGGAGCCGCGATCGGGTTGCCCTTGCTCGACAGTATGGTGCCCGCATTCGCCGCCATCAAGGACACCGTAGCCAACCCCGTCAGCCGTCTCGGTATATTCTATATTCCTCACGGCGCCGTGCTATCCGAGTGGATTCCCAAGACGGAGGGCCCCGATTATGAGATGTCGCCCACCCTCAAAACTTTGGAGGCCAACCGGGATGATTTCACCGTCATAACCAACCTCGACAACGCGCCCGCGCTCCTCCGGGCCGGCGAACCTCAGGGGGGGCACGCGAACATAATGGGCGCGTGGTTATCTGGTGTGCATTGTAAGCCCACCGAAGGAGCAGACGTTCAATCCGGCGTCACGATCGATCAAATCGCGGCACGGCACTTCGAGAAAGATACTCAGCTCGCCTCATTGGAGTTGGGAATCGAGCCGACCACGCTCTCGGGCTCTTGCGATGTAGGCTTTAGCTGCGCGTATCTCGCCACCGTTTCCTGGAATACACCCACCACACCGTTGACCGCGGAAAATAATCCGCGCGCCATATTCGAACGCCTATTCGGCGACACCGACACGACCGACGCGACAGCGCGGCTAAAACGCATCGGGAGAGATCGCAGCATTCTCGACGCGGTAACGGATAAAGTGGCCAGCCTTCAACGCAAGATAGGGCAGAGCGACCGATCAAAACTGACGGAATACCTTGAGGCCGTTCGCGATATCGAACGGCGCATTCAGATGGCCGAAGCACAAGGCATCCGTGAGCTTCCGGCGATGGATCGTCCCAGCGGCGCCGTTCCAGAAACGTACGAAGATCACGTCAAGTTGATGTTCGACTTGCAGATACTTGCCTACCAGACCGACATGACGCGGGTCGCCACATTCATGATGAGCAAAGAACTTTGTAACCGCACCTATACGAACATCGGCGTGGCCGATCCACACCACCAACTTTCCCACCATCAGCACAGAGAAGAAAACCTTTTGAAGTTGGCTCAAGTCAACTGCTACCACCTCGAGTTGCTTTCCTACTACCTGGATAGATTGAAATCGACTCCCGACGGCGATGGCTCGCTGTTCGACCACATGATGCTCATGTACGGTAGCGGCATGGGCGACAGCAACGCACATTCCCCGCTAAACCTGCCCATTCTATTAGCAGGCGGCGCCAACGGAAAACTCAAAGGCGGTCGCCATATCCGCGCCGCCGAGGGTACACCGCTTTCCAATCTCTATGTGTCCATGCTCGACAAACTCGGAGTTCCCACGGAAAGCTTCGGCGACAGCACCGGCGGACTTGAGGGGCTAACCGGGATATAGAATTCCAATAACTGAGAGCGAACGGCCTACGCCTTAAATATGAACGTTGTTCGCACAGAATCCGTACTTGCACCTGTCGAGCAGGCGAGGGGCTTTCACGCTCCAGGACGAGTTTTGTTTTCTCTGTTTGCCGAATGGTTTCCCGGCGGTGCCACGCTATTTCGTCCATGATGAGTTTTCGAACGAACGGCCCCTCAATTCAGGAGAGACCATCCCGAATGAATCCAAGAATCCGCGAAACGTTTTTACTCTTACTTATTCTTCTTGCGCTTTCGGCCTCGCATGCCGCCGAAAAAACCTACTCCCCCGGCGCGTCTCACGACTACCCAACAAACGTCTATT
>JAPYPO010000711.1 GCA_029937645.1 Candidatus Hydrogenedentota bacterium | reverse complement strand
GTACAAACCCAAACCTGTAGTCGATGCGGAACAGCCCGTGGATGTCCCGAGTCATGCCGATCTCCTCGGTCGGATCAATGTCATGTTCAATATGATCCCCCTGATTTTGGAAACCGATTCGTCGCGCGTGATCAGCATGATGATTCACGACCACGGTGTCGTGCCGCAAGTTCAAGGTGTAAACGCGGATCAGCATAGCCTTTCGCATCATGGTCAGGATGCGGCGAAGATAGCGCAATTGAGAAAAGTTGAAGCGGAGGTAATTTCGGCCTTCGGTGGCCTGCTGACAAACCTCAGCGAGCGGAGCGATGCCAACGGCCCGCTGCTCGATCAAACCACCGTCTTGTTCGGCAGCAACCTCGGAAACGCCAACGCCCACACGTCGCACGACCTGCCGATTCTCGTTGCCGGCGGCGGGTTCCGTCACGGGAAACACATCGTGCACGAAGGCGGAAACAATGCGCCACTGTGCAACTTGTTCGTCTCCCTCTTGAACAACATGGAGATAGAAGCAGAATCCTTCGCGCAGAGCGATGGAACCTTAAGCTGGTAAAGCGCCACCCGTCCCCTCAAGTCCGATACCTGAGGGGCGCAGAATCACAGCCGCTACTAATTCGACGTCCCAGACGTTGTCTTTGTCTTTCTTCGCCGATGGAAGAGCATGGCTCCCACGACAAGAGTCAGCAGGGCCATGTCGCCCACGCCGCCTAAGCTAGGAGCGTCGTCTATCCATAGAGCGCCGCATGCGGGGGGTGGACCTTCACCCTCACCCTCTCCTTCGCCGACGTCTCCACCGGTCGCCGCGTTGATGAAATCTTCGAGTGACCCGCCTCCGTTTACAACGACATCGATGTATTCGTTGAGATTGCTCACCCCGTCTCCGTCGAAGTCGCCGCTTGCCGAATAGGGTTCGTTTTCAGCCTTCGCAATGGAGTCGAAAATCAGATAGCCTTCTTCCAACGACTTCCCGGGGACGGCCGATGGCATGAAGGTTCCGTCGATTCCGGTGACGGCCTCGTAGGTGCCGGACAACTCGATTCCGTTTGCTGAAAGGGTGGCGCGCACCGCGGCTTGGGTATCCCGGCTGATGAGCATCAGTGCGGCGACGGCATGCTTGTATTCGGTAAGCTCCGCGAACTCTTCCTCGCTTTTCAACGCCATCAAATTGATATCGAATGCGGTCGACGTCGCAGCCCCGATTTCGAAGAAGGCGTCGAGTGTGCAGACAGCCCTTACCAGCGCGAGCGCGTAGAACTCGGGGAATTCGTCTCCATCGATATCGATACCCGACATGCCGAAGTGATCCTTAAACGCATCGAATTCGGACTGAATCAAGTCAGAGGCCTCGCACAAACTCAAGGCGGGTTCGTCCTCGGCAATTCCGCTTCCCAGAAGCGGTACCGTGGCACCGCCGCCTCCCGATAACGAAAGCGAACTGTTTGCCGCTCCGGATTTGGTTGGGGTGAATCGCACGACGACTTGATGCGAAGCGCCAGGGAATATCGCGTAGGTCTGCCCCGATACGATGGAATACGGCGACGAAGTGGACGCTACGCCCTCGAGGACAATCTGTCCTCCATTCGTGACCGTCAAGGTTTCGGTAGCGGACAATCCGACTTCTACCGCTCCGAAATCAATCTGGATCGGCGTGACGGAGATGTCCGTGTCCGGCATATCCAGTACGCCCTCCGCGATGAGCTCTACCACCGCGCCCCCGCCTCCCGAGAGTCGGAGCGCGCCGGAAACGACGCCGTTTCCGATGGGCGTGAATCGAACAACCACCGGATGTGATTCGCCGGGAAGCAAGGTGTAGGCCTCCCCGGATTCGATAGCAAAGGGCGGCGAGGTAGCGGCCATGCCTTCGAC
>JAPYPO010000122.1 GCA_029937645.1 Candidatus Hydrogenedentota bacterium | reverse complement strand
GTTTGGAGGTGGGGACTTACGAGGACAACTTCACCTCCAAACAAGTTTGAAGGTGGCACCCGGTTCTCGCCTCTGTCCTTATCCTAAATTGCCGCGAAGTGGGTTCTGACTTGCAATGACGGGCGTTGGGTGGGTTGTGGACCAATACACTAGACTCGTGCATCGCCATCCGCTACACTTTGGGGATTGGCCGTCGCGGCCATCCACTATACCTTCGAGACGGAAACGAGCTATTCAGGAGACCGGACTGATATGGGCGCATTGGATGGAAAGATTGCTGTTGTTACCGGCGCTGGACGCGGGATCGGTCATGACATTGCTATGACTTTTGCCCGGGAAGGGGCCAAGGTTGTGGTAAATGACCTGGGCGGCGATGTGGATGGAGAAGGCGGGTCGAAGATCGCGGACGCGGTTGTGGACGAGATTAAGGCGGCGGGCGGCGAGGCGGTCGCGAACTACGATACGGTCGCGACGGTCGAGGGAGGGCGGGGAATTTTCCAGACGGCCATCGACAGCTTCGGCGGCTTGGACATTCTCGTGAATAATGCGGGAATCTTGCGCGACCGCACGATCTACAATATGGAGGAGGAGGACTGGGATGCGGTGATCGCGGTTCATCTCCGGGGGCACTATTGTTGTACGCGCCCCTTCGCCCAATACATTCGTCAGACGAATCGCGCCGGCTGCCGGATTCTCAATTTCTCGTCGGTGTCTGGACTGTACGGTAATTTCGGGCAAACGAATTATGGTGCGGCGAAATCGGGTATCGCGGGCTTCAGCCGGGTGCTTGCCCTTGAGTTGGCCAAGTATGGCGCGACTGTCAACACGATTTCGCCGGGCGCGTCTACGCGCATGACGATTGACCTGCGCAAAGCGCGAGGCCGGGAAGTGGATGTTGACTCTCCCGAACAGAGCCCGCAGCAAATCGCCGAAGTTGTGACTTGGCTCGCCTCGGATGCAAGTCACGATATCAACGCGCAGATCATCGATGTCATGGAAGGCTGGGTGGGCATCATGCAGCAGCCTGCGGTGATCAAGTCCTTTACGGTCGATGGCATGTGGACGCTCAACGACCTGGACAAGGCGCTGCCGGCCCTCATGGAAGCGAGGCGCGAACATGACGAATATGTCAAAGAAAAGGGTGCGCCGCAACCGCTCAAGTAGCTGGTTTCGGCCGCAGAGGTCGTAGCGCCGCCCCCAGAATAAATATCTCATGCATTGCCGCATGGGCACGCGTGCCTTTCGATTGGCGTGTTGTCGCTTTTGTCAGGGAAGATCTTGCGATCTCGACTGGGTTGGCCTTGGCATCCCCGGATTCCGACGGTAGACAAGTTCGCTATTTGCGGATAGAATGCTGCACCGCTCTGTCGCGAACTTTACCGTGTAGGGGGATGAGATGGATCCGCATTCAAGCGAAACCACCGAACCAACGCCTGCCTCTGAGGCGATGCCCGACGTCCCGCCGAGCGAGCCACCCTATCCCTCCCCTTGGAAAGCTTGGTTTACCGTCGCTGTCCTCGTGGGCATTTACATGAACTCGTTCCTCGACCGGCAAATTCTGGGTTTGCTCGTCGAAGACATCAAAGCATCTCTTAGCCTGAGCGACACACAGATGGGCTTGATCGGGGGCCCCGCCTTCGCAATCTTCTACGCCTTTGGCGGCCTCCCCATTGGATACCTCGTCGATCGGAAGAGCCGTCCCCTCATTATTGTTTTCGGCCAGATTTTCTGGACAATGGCCTCGTTTTCTTGTGGCCTCGCGAAAGGATTCGGGCAGTTGTTTGGATCTCGAATCGGGGTGGGTATCGGTGAAGCAACCCTATCGCCGTCCGCCTACTCGATCATCGCGGACAGCTTTCCGATGAAGAAGATTGCGACGGCTCTTGGCGTGTACGGAGTGGGAATCAGCATCGGCGCCAATCTGGCTCCCATCATCGGAGCCCTGATAGGCAAGCTGATGGAAGCGGACGAGACGATTGTATTGCCGTTTCTAGGTGAACGGTACCGTTGGCAAATCGTTTTCTTCGTCATTTGCCTCCCGACGATCCCGCTTACCATCATGATGATGTTTATCAGGGATCCCTTTCGCCGCAACATCCGAAGGAAACAAGACGCGTCTGGCGTCTGGCGTATGGCCAAGCCCCCACGAGGAGAGTTGATTGCGTATCTTCGGAAGAATTGGAAGACGGTGGGGTGCCACAATATTGGTTACGCGTGGTTGGCATTTTCGGGTTATGGCATCTCCTATTGGCTTCCAGCCTTTTACATGCGCCGCCACGGGTTCTCGATGACTGAAGTGGGCTTTCTTATTGGGTTCACGGGCCTAATAGTCGGCACCGCGGGCACCGTTTTCGGAGGTTGGGTTACCGACAAAATGATGGCGATGGGGTACCGCGACGCCAAGATGCGGGTGGGCGTGATTGTAGGCTTGACCTGGATACCCTTCGGCTTTATCTATCCACTCATGGACTCGTGGCAACTGGCATACGCATTTATGGTCCCGACCGTCTTCATCGGCTCTATAACCTTCGGGGTCGCGCCCGCCGGCATCCAAGAAATCATGCCCAACTCGTTGCGCGGCCAAGCGTCGGCCATCTTTATCTTCTTCAATGCGCTCATCGGGCTTGGGCTCGCCCCCCTGAGCATCGGACTGGCGACGGACTATCTATTCAAAGACGAGATGAAGATCCACTATTCCATCCTATTGGTCGGGTTCGCAGCGCATTTGTTAGCGGCGTTGTTTCTGTGGTTGGGCATGAAGCACTACCGCAAGACGCTGGACGATCTGGAAGACTGGAATGCGAGGTCGGCTATCTAACATCGGACGCAGATTGGCCGCGGTGCGTCTAGTTTACAAATTTTGAACCACGAATAGACACTAATTCTTTTTGATTCGTGTGTATTGGTGTTTATTCGTGGTTCTGTTTTTGAGATGGGCGATGTTTTTTATTTTTGTTCGAGGCGTTTCTTTAGGCGTTCTAGGTGGTCTGCTTCGTGGCTGGAGATTCTTTCGCCGAGGCTGCTGCTGGTTTTTTGGCTGGTGGAGCGTTGTGCGGCGCCTTGGTTTTCGGTGTGGGTTCTGCGGAGGGTTTCGAGGAAGTTTTCGGCGCTCATTACGAGGGAGCCCATGCCGCTGCAGAGGTCGCGGATGCCGTGATCGCTGGTGACGGCTACGGTGCGGAGTCGGTCTTTGGCTTGGTAGACTGCGCGTTCGATTAGGGCGTCGGCGCTGAGGTGGCCTGGGGCGTAGACGACTTCGAGACCGGGGACGCCGGGGACGGGGCCGGGTGGGTCGGCGTGGGTGGATTGTCCGTCGAAGACGATGGTGACGCGCTCGCCGGTTTGGCCGCAGAATTCGACGACGAGGTCTAGGAGCGCTTCGCGTCCGGCTTCGAGGTCGGCGTTGAGCCGGGATCGCAGTTTGGCGGATTTGTGGATGACGTTGTAGCCGTCTATGTAGTAGTGGTTCGCCATGGGGGTGGGGCTCTTTTGGACGTGTGTGGTGCGCCGGTTGAATCAGGCCTCGGTGGGATAGGTTCTTCTGACTCTGGAGCCGATTCCGGTGAGGACTTGGTAGGGGATAGTTTCGGCCCATTCGGCGAAGTCGTTGATGGTGATTTCGTTGTCTCCGGCTGCGCCGAGGAGGGTGACTTCGTCGCCTTCGGTTACGCCGTTGACGTTGGAGACGTCGATAGCGATTTGGTCCATGCTGACCATGCCGGTGACGGGACAGCGTATCCCGCGCACGAGGACCATGCCGCGGTTGGAGAGTTTGATGTTGTAGCCGTCTGCGTATCCGACGGGGATGAGGGCGGTTTTCCGGGGGCAGGGTGCTTTGTAGGTGTGGCCGTAGCCGATGTTGGCGCCGCCGGGGAGTTGGCGGACGGCGACGATTCGTGAGGTCCAGCGGATGACGCTGTGTAGATGGATGTTTTCGGGCGGCTGGTTGGAGGGCCATACGCCATAGGTCATGATTCCGGGGCGCACCATGGTGAAGTGGCTGGTGGGATGGTTGACGATGCCGGCGCTGTTTGCGGCGTGTTCCATTTCGTAGGGGATCCCGGCTTTGTCGAGATCTTTTAGGATCTGGCGAAAGCTTCGGATCTGCTCGGTGGTGAATGAGTCGTTGGGTATTTCGGCTGTAGGGAAATGGGTTAGGACGCCTTCTAGGTCGATGTTGGAAATTCGGGTGAGGGATACGAGTTCTTCGAGGGCGCGCTCGGGCATGAAGCCTTGGCGTCCCATGCCGGTGTCGATTTCGCAGTGGACGACGGCGACTTTTTTTTGTTTGCGGGCGATTTCTCCCAAGCGTTCGCCGGCTACGGTGTCGCCGATTGTTATGCGAAGGTTGAGGCGAATGGCTTCGCTTAATGCGTCGGCGGAGGGCTGCACGAGGACGAGTATGGGCGCGTCGATCCCGGCTTGGCGCAGAGTGGCGCCTTCTTCGACGGTGGAGACGCCGAGCATGGCTACGCCTTGTTCGACTGCGCAGCGGGCGATGGGCTGGATGCCGAGGCCGTAGGCGTTGGCTTTTACGATGGCGAGGATTTTGCACTGTTCTGGCAGGTAGCTGCGGACGACGGAGAGGTTATGGGCGTAGGCGGCAAGGTCCACGGTGAGTGTGGAGGGAGCTAGGTCGCTCACGCGGAAGCACCAAGGCGCAGGGTGCTCCAATTGGCCGCGGCGAATTGTATTCCGGAGGCGGCGGTGTAGAGTGCGACTAATATGATGGCCCCTTGTGAGCCGATGCCTATGTAGTACATGCAGGGCTCCGCCCAATCGTAGGAGTGCTCGATGAGGTAGCGGGCGGCGATGTAGAACAGGAGGAATGCGCAGATGTAGGTTATCTGGAAAATGGTTTTCATTTTGCCCCACCAGTTGGCGGCGATTACGACGCCATCGGCGGCGGCGAGTGAGCGTGCGCCGGTCACTAAGAACTCGCGTGCGAATATGGCGACGAGGGTCCATGGGGGAATGCGGAGCTCGGGAATGGTCATGACCATGATGAAGGCGGATGCCATGAGGATTTTATCGGCCAAGGGGTCCATGAGTTTCCCGAAGGAGGTGATGAGATTCCGTGATCGTGCGATGCTGCCGTCGAAATAGTCGGTGATGGATGCTGTGACGAACACGAGGTATGCGAGGAATAGAGCGATGGTGTTGTCGATGGACATGAGGGCGACGAATATTGGGACGAGGATGAGACGGGCTATGGTGAGGCGGTTTGGCAGGTTCATTGTGAGGGTATTCCATTTGTCGTTTCGCCGGGATGCGGAATGGGGATCATAGCAGACGGGAGTGGCGAACGCATTTATGGAACCGTGTATGGAAGTCAGCCCTGAAGGAGGTGATGACTTGGATGGGCTTTATCGGGGCGCGGGTGTCCTCGGAACTTGCATCTCGCGTATTTCCGCCTGGACGGCGGTATCGGGCTGGGCGTCGGGCTGGAAGACGATGGCGTAGGTAAGCCAGCCTAGTGCGAGGATGCCGCACACGCCGGCCCAGGCGGCGATTTCTTTGAACCAGGGGGTGTTGGTGGCTGAGGTGGCGGATGATGCGAGGCGCTGAAAGGGGGATCCTGGGGCATCGCATTGCTGGAGGATGGTGAAGTATTCGGCGCTTTCGATATTGAGGAAGGCGCAATAGGTCCTGAGGAAGCCTGCTGCGTAGCAGGCTTCGGGAAAGTTGTTTAGGTCTCCTTTTTCGAAGGCGTCGATGACGTGGAAGGGGATGCGCAGTTTTCGATAGACGTCTTCTACACTCAGGCCTAGCTCTTTGCGCCGTTCGCGGAGGCGTTCTCCAGGAAATGCGGTTAGAATCATGTTCCCTCGCCGTTGTTGTGCGCTACTTCGACTAGAATCTCTCGGGCCTTGCTGCCTACGTGCGGTCCGACGATTCCTTTCATTTCCATCATGTCGATGAGGCGGGCGGCGCGTGTGTAGCCGACCCGCAGACGACGTTGTACCATGGAAATCGACGCTTGTCCAGTCTCTATTACGATGTTAATCGCGTCCTCGAGCAATTCGTCGCCTTCGTCGAGCAGATCGTCTACGCTGCCCTGCTGCTTTCCGAATTTCTCGATTTCGTCTCGGTATTGGGGGGGGGCTTGTGTTTTGAGGTAGGCGATCAGGTCGTTCATTTCTTCGTCGCTCACGAATGCTCCCTGTACGCGTGTCGGTTTGCTCTGGCCTGCGGGCAGGTAGAGCAGGTCTCCCCTGCCGATGAGGCGCTCGGCTCCGATCTCGTCAAGGATGCAGCGGGAGTCGACGCGGGAGGAGACTTGAAAGGAGACGCGCGCTGGGAAATTTGCCTTGATGACTCCGGTCAATACGTCGACCGAAGGGCGCTGTGTTGCGATGATCAAATGGATACCTACGGCGCGGGCGAGTTGGGCTAAACGGGCGATGGCGTCTTCCACTTCGGCCCGGGCCAACATCATGAGGTCGGCTAGTTCGTCAATGATGCAAACGATGTAAGGCAGCTTTCGGATGACCTCAAGGCTTTCCACATCGGCATCGTCGTCCCCGTCGTTTTCTACTTCGATCTCGCCGTTGTCTACGCTTTCGTTGTAGACTTCGATGTTGCGTACGCGGAGGTGTGCGAAGAGGCGGTAGCGCTCTTCCATCTCGTTGATGAGCCAGTTCAAGGAGGCTGCGGCTTTTTTGGGGTCGATAACGACGGGTGTAATCAAATGGGGAACGTCGTTGAAGATGGAGAGCTCGACCATTTTGGGGTCGATCAGCATCAGTTGCAGTTCGTCGGGCGTCTTGGTGAAGAGGAGGCTGGCGAGGATAGTTTTTATGCAGACGGTCTTCCCCGCGCCGGTGGCGCCGGCGACGAGGCAGTGGGGCATGGTGGCGAGGTCTACTGAGAGAATGCCTCCGGCGATATCTTTTCCAAGGGCTAGGGGGAGCGCTCCTTTTTCGCGTTTGAATGCCCGTGATTCTAGGAGATCGCGGATGACCACGTCTTCGCGCTGATCGTTGGGGACTTCTATGCCGACTTTTCCTTTCCCGGGAATGGGCGCTTCGACGCGAACGCGGTGTGCCTTGAGCGCGAGGGCGAGGTCGTCGGCGAGGGCCATGAAGCGGCTGACTTTTACGCCGGGCGAGGGTTCGATCTCGAAGCGGGTAATGGTTGGGCCGCGGGTGATGTCGGTAACTCGAGCCTCGACACCGAATGTTTGGAGGGTTTCTTCGAGGAGGACCCCGGTCTGCCGCAAGGACTCGGTTAAATCGCCCAATTCGAGGGGCTCTGAGGTCTCCAAGAGGCTTAGGGGTGGCTTCTTGTAGCGCTTGGGATAGACGTAGTCTTCTGGAAGCTCTTCGGCTATGTTGGTCTTGCGGCGCAATCCGGATTTTTTGGGTTTCTTCGGGACGACCGCTGCGGGAGGAGGAGCGGCCTCGACGGGCTCTGCGGCCAAGATGGGTTCCGCCAGTTCTACCTCCTGAAGGCTGTCTTCGGGTGGATCTTCCTTTAGGGGTTCGGGGATGGTCTCCACCTGCGCGGGTTCTTCGGTTGCCGCTACGACTTCGGGCACTTCGTCGAAGGGCAGTTCTTGGGGCGCGTCTGGAGGACTCACTCTCATGCGACTGAGGTCACCGGCGTCGTCGAGTACGGGCGTGTCGGGTTTTACGATTCTCTTGAGGGAAGATATTTTTGCGCCGAGCCGCTCTGACAGTCCGGGCGCGAATTGTCTTTCGGGGGAATCGGCGTCTGGTTTTGCGCGCGTGTTGCTGTTTTCCTTTGCGGCCAATCGCCAGGCGTGGACTCGCGCGGATAGTTTGCGCCCCATGAGCCCCAGGCAACGAATGGCGAGGACGAGAGTGGCGAGGGCGCCGTATGCCATTTTGATGAATAGAAATTCGGTGGCTAGGAGTACGCCGATGACGGCAAGGGTAATGAATATCACGTTGGAGCCGACGATGCCGAAGGTGGGTTCGACGATGTGTGCGGCGAAGGCGCCTAAGGGTCCGCCGGGCATGCTATCGAGTGGCGCAATGGTGTTGGCGGTCTGGGTGGAGGTCTCGATGGCGGAATCGACATGGAGCAGACCGGCGACGGAGCCGGTAAGCATGAGAAATCCCGCGAAACGGGTGGGCAGTCTGTCGACGCTTCGGTGGCGTAAGAGCATGGAGGCCCAGATGAAGGTCATGATGTATATGACGTGGGCCGCTTTGCCAAGGAGTATGTAGAGGATGCCGGCGATGAAGGCGCCGAAGGTGCCCAAGGCGTTTGGCACTTCTCCGATATCGGTGAGTTTTCTAGCGGCTCCGCCTTGGAGTCCGTCGGTGGCTAAGGAGAAGAAAAGGATGGCGGTGACGGCGTATAGGAGCACGGCCAAGATCTCGAATTTTCGATCCGAGGTATGTTGGACGGGTTTAGTCATATTGCGCGGTCCAAGGAGGAGGAATGCGTCGAGTATTTCTTTGTTTTGGCAAGTATTGAAAAACCTAATTCTATGCGGTATTTACGGGCTTGCTAAAATCTAACTACAAAATATAGGCACTAGACAGAAAAGCAACCACTAGGGATTGATTGCAAGTTAAGCATATTAGGCCTAACTTGTCAACACTTAATTGTCGATTTCTTGGGAATTCGCTGCCTAGGTAGTTCCTGTTGTGGAAAGGCCTGCTGGCACCAGAAAAAGACGCCTACGCCGTCATCCTGAGGGTAGGGAAGGAATAATACGTGGGGGGTTGAAAAAGTTCCGCGGGTTAGGCTAGCGTTCGAGTAGGTTTGCATCTATTGCTTATATCTGCGTGCGCTTCGGTCTGAGGCCTTTTGCCCAATTCACGCACAAAAAAGCCACGACTTGGCTGTTATTCAAGTCGTGGCTTATTTGGGTCTTATTCTTCTGGGTGCAGTCTGGGAGAAGGCCTTAATCTTTTTTAGTTAGGCGTTCAGCTTCCGTCTTCTTTAAGGAGGCGGTCCCTTTCTCTCTGCAGTCTTTGCTTTTCGTTCCTGTCTAAGGTGTCCAATTCTCCTTGAAGGAGCGATTCTACCGCTTGTCTGATGTGAGGCGGCAGGTTCGACCATTCGTCGAGGGCTTTTTTGAGGGTTTCTGGAACGGCCAATTTCTTGAGCAGCAGCGCGACGGGTTTTCCCTCAATCTTGTCGCTGGACCCTGCAATGAATTCATGCTCGGCGAGGAATAACGGTGTCTGTCCTTGGTTGTTCTTAACGTCAAGGTCAGCGCCGCGGTCCGCGAGAAATTGGACAAGCTCTACGGATTCATTTTTCGCTGCGGCGTGCATCGCGGTGTTGCCCTGCCAATCCCTTGCGTTGACATCGCCTCCGAGTTCGACGGCGGCCTTAATCGCCTCCAGAATGTCGACCGACGACTCGCGGCTGATCGACAAGGAGCGGGTGGCTCCCGCGGCAATCAAGAGTGGCGAAAGACCGTTGTCAGGTTTCATGGAGGGGTCTGCGCCGTGGTCGGCCAGGAGGCGCATGATGTCGGCTTCACCTGCGAACGCGGCAAGCGACAGGGGTGTTGAATTTTTTGGCTGCTTGGTGGTGTCGTATCCGTAGAGGACGGGATTTGCCTGGAGTTGTGCGTTCGGATTGGCGCCGTGCTCGAGGAGTGCTTTGACCAAATCGAATTTACCTTCCTGGACGCCGCGCATGTTGTCCCATTCGGTGCCTTTCGGAGGCGTCATGCCATTGAGGCCGCTCAACTCCGTTTCCCATGTTCCCGACACCCAATGCAGGGGAGCCCAACCAGGCTCATCGTAGTTCGGATCGGCACCGCGGTCGAGCAGGAGCGTTGCGACGTCGACGTGGCCCCGTTTGACGGCCACATGCAATGCGCTCAACTTGTCGTTTGCTATCGTATTGGCGTCGGCTCCAGCGTCCAGGAAGAGTTTGACCGTTTCCCATTCGCCTTCACGGACCGCGAACATCAGCGCGGTGAACCCGAGCCGGGTCACGGCGTGGATATCCGC
>JAPYPO010000121.1:5669-9971 GCA_029937645.1 Candidatus Hydrogenedentota bacterium | reverse complement strand
TCCCGCGAAGCGGGTTCTGACTCGCAATGACAATTTAAGTCGGGTCAATTATGAAGCAATAGACTAGCCCGTAAAACTTCGGACCAGCGATCCCGTGAGAAGAAACCAGCCGTCGACGAGCACGAACAGGACAATCTTAAAGGGCAGTGAGACGAACACGGGGGGTAACATCATCATCCCCATCGCCATCAAGGTGCTGGCGACGACCATGTCTATTATAAGAAATGGAATGTAGATTACGAAGCCCATGATGAAGGCGATCTTGAGCTCGCTGATGACATAGGCGGGAATGAGCACGGTAAAGGGCAGGTCTTCCGCAGATTCGAGCGGGAGTTCGAGGTCTGCGATCTCGATGAAGAGGGCCAGTTCGTTTACGTTGTTGTGGATGCGGATTTGACGGTACATGAATTCATGGACCGGGGCCGCACCGGCATCCCGGGCTTCTTCGAGGGTGAGTTCGCCGCGGATGTAGGGCTGTAGGGCTTCTTCGTTTACCTCGCGGTAGGTGGGTGCCATGATGAAGAAGGTCAGAAAGAGTGCGAGGCCGACGAGCACCTGGTTCGGAGGGGATTGCTGGGTGGCCATGGCCTGGCGCAGAAAACCGAAGACCACGATAATGCGCGTGAATGAGGTGGTCATCACGAGGAAGGCCGGCGCGAGGGTGAGTACGGTGAGGAGAAAAAAGACGAGTAGCGTGCTGGAAATATTGTCGGGCGAACTCAGGTTTTGCAGACTTCCGATCAGGTCAAGGCCGAGAGGATTCCCCGTGGCGACTTCGTCCTGCTGCGCGCTGGCGGCAGGAACCAGGAGAAGGAAGGCCACAAGCCTAAGAACGTGTCTCACGCGACTCCTCCTCAAGCAGGGATTGCAAGCGCCGGATGTCGCCTTTAAGTGAGTCAATTTCCATGTCGCCCGTGAAGTCGCCTTCTTCTGCTGAGCGCATCGCAGAGGACGACCCTCGGAGTTGCGAAAGAAAGGCGTCGGGATCGGGTTCGGATTCGGCTTCGGAGGGAAAGCCAGATTCCATTTCCGCATCTTCATCGTCGAATGCGACCGCGTCGAATTCGCCGATGAGCGACATCGTGTTGTTGGTGACGCCCACGACGAGAACGCGCCCCCCCGTTCGGACGTAGTAGAGCGCGGCACCTTTCGCGAGATACACGCGGCCTATGACTGAGCCAAGGCCGGCGCCCGCGAGCAAGGGCGATTTTCCGCCGAAGCGGCGCGCTATGTACCCGAGAAGAAAAATCATTCCTAAGACAAATGCAGTCGCCGTTACGCCGCGAAGGAGTAGATAGAACATCGACAGCGGGGCCGAATCGCTCACGGGAGTCGAATCGGTATCGGTGGCATCGCGTTCGGATTGGCCTTGCGCCATTTTTTGGTTGAGCTCATCCATGAACGGGTCGGCTTGCGGAGGGGCGTTGGGTCCGCGCGACTCCATGGTGCCGGGGGGTAGGGGCGTCTGCGCGGGTGGGGAGGTGATCTCCTGCGCGACGGCGCCCCAGGCCGCGAAAAGAACGAAGGCTGCGATGAAGGCGCTAGGCTTCCAGATTCCGGTCATCGCTAAACTCGCTTGTGCCTGAAATTTCCGCGACTCGGATGTGGAGCGCATCGCCGATAACAACGACTTCCCCCTTCGCGAATGGGATATCATTCATCAGTATATCCGTCATCTCTCCGGCCATCTTGTCGAGAGGAACGACGGAACCTTTCTTGAGATCGAGAATATCGCGCACAGAAATCGCTGAACTACCGAGATCGGCCGTGACGGCCAATTTGACCCGATATATATCTTGGGTCAAAAGATGGTCGCCGTGTACTGACGGCTCTTCCGGGACGACTTCTTGAAAATCGTGTTCGTGCGTATCCGGTTGGCGTACTTCTGCCATGTGATTCCTTGGGCCTAACCCGATTATTGGTCTGACACGGTCCAGTTGGTATGCATGACGTCCGTGACGCGAATATCTTCGGACACCGCGTCTCCCTGCATTCGACGCAGCAAGTCGTTGCACTTTTGGAGGGCCTGCCGTTCGATGCTTTTCTTGAGTGACAAGCCAGCATCCAACTCCGCGCGCGTGAGGTTCATGTGAAGCTCTAGTATCATGGCTTCAAAGCGCGGAAGGCGTGCGTTAATAAGATCGTGTGTATCTTGGTTGTTGCATTCGAGCTGGACTTTGTAAGCAAAAAAGGAAGCCGGATAATCTTCGCTCTCGCGCTGGAGTTGAACCGCCGCATCACTGAACTCCAAGTACACGGGCATTAAGGGAATCTCAGATTCGGCCATCTGGGGCGGTTCTATTTCCTCGATCTCGGGCGGTTGGAGCATGTCCTTGAGCACGAAGTTCCAGGTCGCCAGCCCGCCGCCCGCCGCCATAAGCATGACGACGCCCAAGAGGGCGATCTTAATAATAGGGCTCATGCCCTTCTTTGGTTCCGGCGTATTTTCGTTTTCTTCGTCAGCCATTCCGTGTATCCCTTTCGCCCCTTTGCAGATCGTGTACTGCTTAGGGTGTGTTTGTCAATGATCCTGTCTCGCGTTGAAATTCGGCAACCTCCTCGGGCGTCAGCAGGCCGCGCACGTAGAGGTCCACGCGCCGGTTCTCCGCGCGACCCTCTGGCGTCTCGTTGGTGGCGATCGGTTCGCCCTCGCCACGCGATCCCGCCTGAAAACGAACCATGGGGATCCTGCCGGAGCGGCTCAAGTAGCGCGTCACCGCATTGGCGCGCCCGAAGCCAAGGTCAAAGTTATCCCGAAATCCTTGTACGTTGGTCCCAAGAGGGCGGTTATCGGTATGGCCCCTCAAATCGAAAACGGCGCCGTCGGGCAGTTCAGTCAACACTTGGGCCGTTTCATCGAGAACGGGGCCGGCGGTTGCTTTGAGCGTGGCCTGGGCCGAATCAAAGAGCACTGAATTGGGAAAGGTGATCTTCAGGTCGCCGCCCTGCTCGAAACTGACTTGGACATCTTTCTGCCCAATGACTTGCATGCGGCGCCGGACGCGGCGGGCGACGCTTTCGGTTGTCTTGGGCTGTCGCTTTTTGGTGGGGGTATTTTTGGAAATCGAAACGACGGTCAGTTCTTTGGGGAGGACGCTCACGGCACCCCGAAAGGATTCCATGGCCTCCATGAATATCTCGTCTTCCTGCATCACGGAGAAGGAAAGCAGGAGGACGAAGAAGGTCATCAGGAGGCTCATCAGATCGCCATAGGTGACGACCCACATGGGTGCGCCTTCTTCGCATTCGCATTTCTTGTTTTTGCCCATAATTTCTTCCGACAGGCCGTGTGCCCGATTAGGATGCGGCCTCCGTGATAGCATCACGTTCCGCGGGAGATATAAAGGCCTTTAGTTTTTGCTCGACCACGCGGGGGTTGTCGCCCGATTGAATCGAGAGAATGCCTTCGATAGTGATTTCCTTGCTTAACAACTCGCGTGCGGTGCGGACTTTTAGCTTTCCGCCACAGGGATTAAATACCACGTTGGACAATATCGCGCCGTAGAGCGTCGTCAGTAGGGCTACGGCCATGCCGGCGCCGATTTGGGAGGGGTCGTCCATGGAGGCGAGCATCTGAACGAGCCCGATGAGTGTTCCGATCATACCAAAGGCCGGCGCCGCAGCTCCCATCGCCGCGAGGATGGACTGTCCCATGGCGTGGCGGTCTTCCATGAAGGCCAGTTCCGTGCTAAGAATGTCTTTGATGAGTTCCGGCGCGGTTCCGTCGATGGCCAACTGAATGCTTTTGCTGAGGAACTCGTCGCCGGCCTCGCCTACGCTGTTTTCCAGCGCGAGAATGCCTTCGCGCCGGGCGATGGTCGCAAATTCGACGAGTTTCTCGATGAGCTTCCCCGGGTCGGCCTCGTTGGTGAAGAAGGCGTTGCGGAGGGTTCCGACAACGCCGATGACGTCGCCCAACGGGAAATTAATGAGGGTGGCCGCGATGGTTCCGCCGCCGACGATGACGAGACTCGGGACATTTACGAAAACGCCGGGACTGCCCCCCATTAGGATCGAGACGACTATCAAGCCGAATCCCGCTATAATTCCTATGACTGTCGCGATATCCATGATCTAGTCGATGCGCCTCCCGTGTTCGCGCTGCATGCCCATGATCGTCTGCTTGTATTCTACCACTGCGTCGCGGATGGCTTCCAGAGATTCGCGGACGATTAGTTTTTGACCGGAAGCGAGCGTAATTATCGTGTCAGGCGTCGATTCCACTTCTCGGATCATTTCGGCGTTGAGTATGAACTCTTCGCCGCTCAATCGGGTCAAACGAATCATCGAAAATCGCGGCCG
>JAPYPO010000121.1:0-5659 GCA_029937645.1 Candidatus Hydrogenedentota bacterium | reverse complement strand
CAACTAAGGTTACCGGACGAGGTTTACTGCTTCTTGGAGCAGCGTATCGGCCGTCGTTATGGTACGCGCATTGGCTTGGAATCCACGTTGTGTGATGATCATATTACTGAATTCCGTACCGAGATCCACATTCGAGCCCTCGAGGACTCCGCCGGTCACGTCGCCGCGGCCTCCGGAACCGGCCACGCCAATCTGCGCGGTGCCCGATGCCGGTGATTCGCGGAACAGGTTATTGCCGACGCGTTCCAACCCGGAGATGTTGGAGAAATTCGCAATGGCGACCTGTCCGATGACCACCGTGAGGCCGTTGGTGAACACGCCGTTGATCGTTCCACCTTCCCCAATATTGAAACTCTCAAGGACGCCCCGGGGGAATCCATTCTGATTGGACATGGTAACATCATTTTGCGCGGATAACTCGGTCACCCCGTTAAAATTGATAGAGAAGTCAAAGGGGGTCACGGGAATCGAGTCTCCGGTGAACAGGGTCGCCGGTACCGATACGTTGTCATCCGCCGCTGGAAGCGCGGCGAGAAAGGTTCCTGCGCCGTCGTCAAATCCTACGTTGGTCAAGGCGCCATTCGTATCGAACAGGGCCACGGCTCTTGATCCGCCCGGCAATCCCAACGCGGCGGGAAAGTTCGTTACGTCCGTGCCCGCGAAGTTGGTATCGTACTGCCACGCGCTGAAGAGCGTCCCTCCGTCGTCGACGGGCGCTACCTTCGAGAACGTAATCGTGATGTCGCGGGGGGTCCCGAGTGAATCGAACACTTGAATCACGCGGGTCACCGCATCGCCGACGGCGGCATTTGAGTCGAGGTTACCTACGAGCGTGGTATCTGTGGTCGCCTGGACGATGGCACGGCCTCCGACGGGAACGATGAGATTGCCGGCGACTCCGTCGGTGGGAATTAGACCGTTCATATCGGCGGTAAAACCCTGAACGGTCAGGCCGGTAGCCGGATCGATCAGCAGGCCATTGGCATTGAGGGCGAAGGAACCGTCACGCGTGTAGGAGCTGGAGGAGCCGTTGCTCAGGACAAAGAATCCAGCGCCTTGGATCGCGAGATCGGACGAGACGCCTGTGGTTTGCAGGGATCCTTGGCTGTGGTTGACATCGATCGTGCCAATGCGCACACCCAAGCCCACTTGAACCGGATTGCTCCCGCCAAAATTACCGACGGGGGCACGGGGGCCCTGCAAGGTCTGGCTAAATAAATCTTGGAACAGGACACGCGACGAGCGATAGGCCGTCGTGTTTACGTTTGAGATATTGCTCGCGATGACGTCGAGGCGGCGTTGAAACGCTATGAGCCCCGTGACACCCGAGAAAATTGCTGTACCCATGAATCGTTCTCCCTTGTTAGTTAGTAGGCCGCGTCAATCGGTCGGCGGCCAAAGGGCTTCCCCATGCGGGGTCCGGCCCGGTTTCGATTGTGTCCGGTTCGGCTTCTTCCTCCGAACCGATTAGTACTGCGCTGTCGATATTGGTGAACACGGCGTTATCCAGTTCTTGATTGCCCAACGCGGTGATCACCGTTCGATTGGGGACGCTGGCGACGAGCGCCAAACCGTCCAGGATGAGTAAGGTCTGACGGCCTCCCTTTTGGCCGGCCAAATCGAGCGCATCGCCGATTTGGTCCAATTGGGATTGAGTCAGTTCTACGCCACGCTCGCTCATACGGTGTTCGGCATGAGCGGAAAATTTCACGCGCGGCGGTGGCGCTAGTTCGCTTTGCAACGCGCGGGCAAATGCGCCCGCAGCCGCCGGTTGAGCCCCAGGGGGCGTACCGGAGGTTTGCGCAGGATCGTGCAGCGCGCGCAGTTGGATGGGAGTTATCATGGGGCGGCCACATTGGTCACAGGCGTACTGTCAATTTCGACAACGCCTGCCATGGACATCTGTTGGCCGTTGACCGTCAGGATAACCGTGCTGCCATCCAGTCGAACGCGTTCCACGACGCCCTCTTGAGGCAGCCCCGAGAGGTTGACCCCCCGGACTGTCCTGCCCAACATTTGACTCGCGGAAATAAAGTTCAACTGATCGATATTTCCGCTCATCTCGTCGACACTGTCGGTCAGGTTGTTCGCCTGCTCCAACGCGGTAAACTGAGCCAACTGAGCCAGCAATTGCTGGTTGTCCATCGGTTCAGTCGGATCCTGATTCTGCAACTGCAATACGAGCAATTGAAGAAAGGCGTCGCGGTCGAGCTCTTGGTCGGGCACGCCCGAGAGAGTCGACGAACCCGATTCCATTTTCGGAACCAAGCCCGCTTTCTCCACGGGAGCGCGCGAACCCATCGCCAGCTTTTGCGCTACTTCGAGGCGCTTGGCGGACGGTGTGCTCATCAGGCCAGTCGTGTTGGCGCGGATTCCTACGAGTGCGTTCATCGTTGTCACCTTTCGTTGGTCTTCGTTCGTGTTGTCACTTCGCGCGTTGCGCGCGCGGCGGCAACGCTAGGCGAAGACATTCAGCGCACCATCATGAGGGGGCGCTGTGGTACGGGGCCGTTCGTCTGTCCCGTAGGTATTGGAAGACGGCGAATTGCCGCGTCCTTGTCCGCTGCCGCTGGACGGCGCTTGGCTGCCCGATTGTTGACTTGGGCGTCCCGCAGACCCGTCTGCGTCGAAGGCTGACGGAGCGCTCACTGTTATTCGCGCTACATCGGTCCCGTCGCGTGCGAAAGCTTCTTGAAGCGCAGGAAGCTGACGATCGAGCGTTTCACGGACAACCTGGTTACGCGACGACAGCTCGATTTCAAGCCCGTCACTGCCAGACTTCACGACTACGCGAAGTTCCCCAAGAGACTCGGGGACCAGTCGCACCGTGATGGTTTCGCCGCCTTGCGTGTTGATATAGCGCACGCTTTTGACTGCGAAATCGCCCAACGTTTGCAGGGTCGGCCTCATGGATGCCGGTGCCTCTACGCTGCTCTCGGCAGGCGCCGTGGGCGCAGTAAGCGAGGCCAATCCAGGCATCGTTTCCACACGCGCTGTTGTGGTAACAGGCGATGCTTCGACGATGCTGGATGCCGGTGTAACCGGAGCACCTTTCGCTTCGAGCGGAACCTCGATGGCGTTTGCACTGCTCTGCAGCAATGCGGCGCGCGAAGTGCTCGCCAGAGTGGCGACCTTCGGTTTCGCGTCGCTAGCCACGGTATCCGGTGCCTCCGCTAGGAAGGGACGCGGCATTGACTCGTTCACGGAACCCGAAACGCTGGGTGCCGTTGAGGCAGCATCCGAGCTGCGCATCAAGGGGACTGCGCGGCTGAGCCCTGGAGTCGGTTGACGCGGAATGGAGACCGCGCCGTCCGCATCGCCTGTTGCTTCACCGTCAATCGCTACGGTTGACGCTTCGGCTAGCGAAGCCACCGTTCCATCTCCACGGACGCGCGGAGCGAGGCTACGAATCGATTGAGACACCGAAACGGAACCTTGGACGGCAGATGCCGGTTGCGCCGCGAGTTCGCCAGGAGGGGCTACGCTGGCCGGAGTGGCTGGCGCGTTCTCTCCTTTCGGTTGCACGGCGCTACCCAGCGCTGGAGGGGGGGCGGTCCTTTCCGAGTTGCTGTGCGAATCCGGGATCGTGTTGACTCCGGAAACCGCAATCGGAATGGCGCCACCACTCTGCAGAGCGGGAGGCCCAACATTCGTGCTACTTACTTTCGGAATGATTTCTCCAGAAGCAAGCGGAGTGGGGGGTAGACCCGCTGTTTCGCTGCCGGACGGCGACGAATTAGCCGGAGTAATCGCAGCGACTGGCGTCGCGATCACGGGCGTCGTGCTAGGCGCGCTCGACGACGTACCGGCTACCGTTGGCGCCACCGCGGCCGGAGTTGCTGGCGTGGCAGGAAGCGCTGGCGTAGCTGGTGTTGCCGGTGTCGCCGTAGCGACTGGCGTACCAGGCGTTGCCGGTGTCGCTGTAGCGACTGGCGTACCAGGCGAAGCTGGCGTAGCCGGTTCTGCCGCTGTGGCTGACGTCGCCGGAACGACCGGTATCGCTGGTTGGGCTGGTTGGGCTGGGGTCGTGGCAACTACCAAGCTGCTTTGACTCCCGACCGCGACCGCAGGTTTCGGCTGTGGTTGGCCTAAACCGTTCAACACCGGGCTATCAACCGGAGCTTGCCCTACGAGGCCAATCGCCTGAGGCTGAACAGATGGCCGCTGTGCGACCGACTGTACAGAAACGGTTGTGGTTGTTTTTGGCGTCGGCAATGAATTTGCCTGAGCCACCACGCCCGATTCCGAACCAAGAACAACGATTGGTGAATCGCCCGCGCTCGGCGCGTTTGCGATGACAAGCGGCGATACTCCGACCGCCGTATCGCTATGTTCTGGTGGCAATTTGCCAGCCTCAACCGACGCCGTCACCTGTTGCGCTTCGGTGCCGCTTTCAACGTCGGCCTCCGGGGTTACTGGCGCTCCATCGGAGGACGGAGCGGCCACGACCTCAGCTGCATCCACGCCACTGGGGGCGGGAACGTCGCCTTCGGTTGGAACGGCCGCGTTAACCGGTTCGCCCTCAGCGGCTGGAGCCTGACCGGGGCCGTCTTCGGTGTATAGCGCCTTGTATTCCTGCAGCAACGCGCTAAAGACTTCGGACGATGCCCCCGGCGCAGGCGATCCAGCTTGCGCGCCGTTGACTTCAGTCCCCGAGCTACCCGCTTGAGTAAGTAATTCGATTAAAGATACGTTCATTCATTTTTCACCTCCTTTCAGTTTGAATTCAATACGCCGCGACCAATCACGGCGGTACGACTACCGGAAGATCCCGAGACGCGGAAGGGGCGTCTGGGATTCTTGGGATGCTCAGGAGTCTCTGGGCCATGACGGCAACAGAGGATCTACGGTGAGGCTGTCTGCAACCAAACCTTTGACGCAGAGGAACGCACTCAGCGTATGGGCCATCTGAAACGTAAGACGGAACTGTTGGAACTGGATGGCGTTCGCGTAAGCATTCCCACGGAGAATCGTGAGAACGAGAGGTTACACAACATCCCCTTTGAAGGGGGATCAAGGGGGATGTTATCGGGGGAAGCCTAGTCGGGCGAAATAGTTAGCACCGTTCCTATGCCGCCCCTTTTTGTGGCAATCTCTTCAACCTAAGTCCGCCTGCAAAAAGAGTTTGCTTCGCTTTGCTGTTAAGGACAGAATCTTTTGGGTGCCACCTTCAAACTTGTTTGGAGGTGAATGAGTCTCCGATAAGTCCCCACCTTCAAACAAGTTGGTTCTTCACGGAATTCCGGGATAGGCAACACGGGTTGGTTCTTGCATTTGAACGCTGTAAGCGTTCCATTCCTCAGCCCAGGGTTCGCAAAGCGTACCCTGGGTTAGAAGGTTTACAGTTTTCAAACCCTGAAAGGGTTTCACGGACTCCGTGAGTTTCGATGGTTGGGTTGAACCCTTACAGGGTTCGAATCAGGGCTGTCTGTTAACCCAGGGTACGCTTCGCGAACCCTGGGCTGAGGAGTTATG
The DNA here is from genome assembly GCA_029937645.1 of Candidatus Hydrogenedentota bacterium. Classification (GTDB taxonomy): domain Bacteria; phylum Hydrogenedentota; class Hydrogenedentia; order Hydrogenedentales; genus JAPYPO01. The sequence continues at coordinate 184 of JAPYPO010000121.1, read as the reverse complement.
CGCCTTCAGCGCACGGTACTTCCTTACCGCCCTTGGGAAAAACTACCGTAAGCAAGCGTAGAATAGGTCAAAGCGAGGCGCCTATCCCGGAATTCCGTGAAGAGCCAACAAGTTTGAAGGGGCCACCCAGTTCTCGCCTCTGTCCTTATCCCAATTTCCCGCGAAGCGGGTTCTGACTCGCAAT
>JAPYPO010000710.1 GCA_029937645.1 Candidatus Hydrogenedentota bacterium | reverse complement strand
CTTCAATCTCATTGGCTCCGGTCGCCGACGGGTCCATATGGGTAATCTCGGATTAGTTGATATAACCGATGGCCTCTAATTGCTCGCGCATTTCGGGTGACAGCGCTTCGGCCATCGGCGTCACAGGCATCTTAGGGAATCGGCTCTCCCATTCCTTCAGGTACGCGCGAAGGCGCGCCGCTTCATCTTGATGTTGCGCAATCTGGTCCGTCGTCTGGCCAATCTCCGGTTTGCCCACCGCTTGCAACGCGTATCGATTGAGGCCCGGGTGCTCGTCCCGGTTGTCGAAATATTTCCAGGTCTCCGAATAGACGCCGATCTTTTCGAAATCCCGGAATTCCGTCTCCGTAATCACGTAATCCGGAAGGTCCACCGGTCGGCCCGATCCGTCAAAAAGCGCCATGAGCGAACGCCCGTCAATATCATGGGGAACCGGCGCGCCCACAAAATCCAAAATCGTCGGCATAACATCCATGAGCCTAACCATGCGATTAACGCGCGCGGGCGGAATACTCCAGGCCGGATGATACAGAATCAGTGGCACACGCACATTCGATTCGTAGAGCATTCGCCCGTGCGAATGAGCCTCCCAAATATCCGGATGAGAATCGAGGCCCTCGCCATGGTCGGAATTAATCACAAATAACGTATTTCGCCAGCCGGGCCGTTCCGAAAGCGACTGGATGAATGACGCCACATCTTTCGATACCTGGCGCAACGTTTGCAGATACCGCCGCCTTCGGAAGTGATCGTGGTCCAGATAAAGCTCCAGGAATTCCTCGCGAATCAAATGCAGATCCTTACGCCCATACTCGTGCATTTCCATGATGTTCAATTGCAGATACACAGGACGCCCCTGGTTGGCGTTCTCGTCCAACAGTTCGAAGGCCCGATCGAAAATCGCCTTTGCCGGGGCCAGACGAGTCTGCAATCCCGTCATCTTGTCCGGGCTCAGGTGTTTCATCCACGAGTAAACAATCTCGCTATCTACATACGTGTCGAAGCCTTGGTCCATGTTGAAGACGCTGTTGATCACGGGATTTGAAACCACACCCAGCGTGGTGTAGCCGGCCGTCTGAAGTAGCTCCGGAAGCGTCTCGAACTCGTCTCCCAAAATCTCACCTTCCTCGTCATACATCCCCAAGGAACGCGGATACTTTCCCGTTAACAAAGCGCCATACGATGGCCGCGTCCACGAACTTTGCGATATGGCCCGTTCGAAGAGAATCCCCTTCTCGGCAATAGCATCCAATTCCGGCGACGTGTCCAACGGATACCCATAACTCCCCAACACATCGGCGCGAAGGGTGTCGATAGTAATGATCACAATGTTCGGATGCGGATCGCCCGTATCGTACGCCATCTTCGCAACGTTTTCGCAGCCAGCCGTCACGGCAAGGATCAAGAGGGCACCCAGAACGCGCGAACGGGACTGAAGTTGCGAGAGTGAAAACATCGTTGAGCTAACCTCGATTACCTAGTACAGTGAACGTTATTTGACAACCAGCGCGAGCGGGGGTAGAATTCCAACCTACGACCGTATAGGAGCCCTTTGAGGCCTGATCGCGTAACTCCCCCGTCGTACTTGCAGCGGTGTCTAGCTCTGTCCATGTTAGCCGTGTGTTGCATATTTTTCAAATTCTAGCGCTGTTGGGCCGCGAAATTTCCGATAACTCGCCACGCGTCAAGCCGGAATGCGGTCCAGTGTCATCCGTTTCGGTTTGTATGTAATGTAAGCGTTAACCCACCATGAGCAAACGGTCGCCGCGCGAGCGTGGCCACCCATTGCAATACTGCAGCGTGGCCCTGCGGGAGCCGCTTTACAATCCAACCGAGATTACCCATATGGACCCGTCGGCGACCGGAGCCAATGAGATTGAA
>JAPYPO010000709.1 GCA_029937645.1 Candidatus Hydrogenedentota bacterium | reverse complement strand
TTAATCGATGCCGGCGGATCTCAAGATGACTCTTCCAAATGGGAAATCCGGGTCACAGAGAGTAACCATCCCATGCAGCTCAACATTCCACCCAGACAGTAAGGCACCCCACAGAAAATATCAAACAGCCCACGAAGCACATTCACACCCACAAGCCCACGTCACGGCAGTACGCCTTACCATTCGTCAGGCCGATCTGATATCATTCGCGCGGTAAAGGAGGCCGCACCATTCCGAAAGCGAAACGTTGGCAACGTTCCTCGACAACCCTTAAAACGAGTCTCCCTTACGGGAAGGGGCCAACATCACCGCGAAACCATGCGCCTAGCCCTCCCCCAAGCCGCTCAATCCGGCCAAACGGATTCAGCACACCCCAAGCCACCAAAACTCCATCGCGCCCGTAGCTCAACTGGATAGAGCAACGGCCTTCTAAGCCGTAGGTTGTGGGTTCAAGTCCCGCCGGGCGCACCAGTTATTTGCCCCATAAATAAAAGCGATTGTTAATATCGCAATCCCTTTGATATTTGGAACAGGTAGGTCATACTTCGCGACACGAGGCTGGAGGTGGATCAAGGAAGTTTGGGCACCTTCTACCGGAAATCCAGTCTCAGACCCAGGAGTTCCAATAGGCTCAATGCCGTAACAAATAATGCTCTTTGATTCCTATCTATACATCCTATTTTTCACACTCGTCGTGCCGCTTTATCATGCGACGCCTCGGCGGTTTCGCTACGCATTACTTCTCGTGGCAAGTTATACCTTTTACATGGCGTGGGAGCCCGCGTACGCGATTCTTATCGCGACATCGACGGTTCTCGATTTTTCCATGGCCTTGCTCATGGATTCCTCCAAGTCGAAACGAACGCGCAAGGCCTTCTTGTTGGCCAGCCTCGGAGGCAATCTCGGGCTCCTATTCGCCTTCAAGTACCTGAATTTTTTTAGCGACATATTGAGCAGTCTCTTCCATGTGTCGGGCGTTTCCCTTGACCTGCCCGTACTCGATGTCTTGTTACCGGTCGGGATTTCGTTCTATACCTTCCAGACCCTCGCCTATACCATCGAGGTTTACCGGGGGAAACAAGCTCCCGAACGCCACCTCGGCTATTTTGCGCTCTACGTTTCCTTCTTCCCCCAACTCGTCGCCGGGCCCATCGAGCGCAGCGGAAGGCTTCTCCCCCAGCTTCACGCGCCTGCCCCATTCTCTTACGCAGATTCGGTCACGGGGTTGCGCTTCATTCTCTGGGGTCTGTTCAAGAAAATGGTCATCGCCGACCGCCTCGCGCTCTTTGTGGAACCCGTCTACGCCTCACCCGAAAACTTTCCAGGCCCCCTACTTGCCCTGGCCACGCTGGCATTCGCATTTCAGATATATTGCGATTTTTCCGGATACTCAGATATTGCAATCGGATCGGCGCGCCTCCTAGGCGTTCGCCTTATGACCAATTTCGACCGCCCCTACTTCGCCCTCTCCATCCGCGAATTCTGGCAGCGATGGCATATCTCGCTCTCCACCTGGTTCCGCGACTATGTCTATATCCCCTTGGGAGGACAACGAAAAAGCACGCCCAGGTGGTGCGCGAACCTCCTCATCGTATTCGTGCTCAGCGGCCTCTGGCACGGCGCAAACTGGACCTTCCTGGCCTGGGGGCTTCTGCACGGGCTCGTCTATGTCGCATGGATCATGACCCCAAAGCTACGCGCCTCCATCGAGTCGGCCCTCGGACTCCGACACGTTCCCAGGGCACGCCTCTTTGTCCACTGGCTACTCACGTTCCTAGTCGTAAACGTGGCCTGGATATTCTTCCGGGCCTCGAACATACAAGACGCGCTCTATCCCGGATTTCCCATTTGGAAGAGTCATCTTGAGATCCGCCGGCATCGATT
>JAPYPO010000120.1 GCA_029937645.1 Candidatus Hydrogenedentota bacterium | reverse complement strand
GAAGAAGGTCGTCATCTTCGAGAAGCAAGGCGCCATGACTTGGGCGTAGCGACTTACCGATCCCGAAAGCGGGCGCGATGACAAATGATGTTGAAGTAGCCGTGGTTGGCGCGGGGGTGAGCGGGCTGTGCGCCGCGACGCTCCTGGCTGAATCGCTCGGTGACGAGGCGGTGCTGGTCCTTGACGCTTCGGACGTGGCGGGTGGATATGCGCGCACGGACGCGGATGACGGTTTCCTGTGTGACCGGGGGCCGAATGGCTTCCTGGACAAGGAGCCTCTCATGTTTATGTGGATCAACAAGCTAGGGATCTATGAGCAGTTGGTCCGCGCGAACAAAGCCGCGGAACGCCGTTTTCTCCTGAAGAACAACCGCCTGATCCAGATGAGGCCTCCGCCCGGCTTCCTGCTCTCGCCGTTGCTCTCCGTGAAGGGCCGCGCGCGGTTGTTGTGCGAGCCCCTCATAAAACGAAAACCCAACAACAAGCCCGAGACCATCTGGGAATTCGCCGCGAGGCGGATCGGCCCGGAGGCAGCGGACACGCTGGTGGGAGCCATGGTTTCGGGCGTGTTCGGCGGCGACGCCAAGAAGCTTTCGCTGGAGCACTGTTTTCCCCGCATGGCCGAGATGGAGCGCGAGCATGGCGGGCTGGTGCGCGCGATGTTCGCGAAGAAACGGGGCGGCTCGGGAGGGAGTGCCATGGGTCCGGGCGGCGCGTTGATGAGTTTTGCGGGTGGAATTGGAACCCTGACGGACGCGGCGATGGGCCGTATTTCCAATCGGGTTCGATTGAGGCACAGGGCGCAGAAAATTTCGCAGACCAAGACGGGCTATCGGATTTCGGTCCAGGGCAAACCCGACGTCGTGGCCCGATTCGTTGTGTTGGCCCTCCCAGCCCACGCGGCCGGCGCGCTGGTGGCGGATCTCGATGTAGAAATGGGGAGCGCACTGGGCTCGATCCCTCATGCGCCGATGGCGGTTCTGTGTACGGGATACCGCGAGGAGGATGTTGGGCGTGATATGAGGGGATTCGGTTTTCTCGCGCCTCGCAACCAGGACAAACGGGCGCTCGGTTGCCTTTGGAGCAGCTCGATATTTCCAAGCACGGCGCCGGAGGGATGGGTGCTGCTGCGGACCATGTACGGAGGCTATACCGACCCGCAGGCCCTAAAACTATCCGACGAAGAACTGCTCGGATACCTGGCAAACGAAATTCACCCACTCATGAAAATCGAGCGTACCCCCGAATTCGTCCGCATTTACCGTCACCCGGTCGGCATCCCGCAATACATGCTCAATCACGGCCGGATCCTCGAAACGCTTGAGGCCGCCGAACAGCGCCACCCCGGCCTCGTCCTCGCGGGCAACGCGTACCGCGGCGTATCGCTGAACGATTGCGTCCGATCCGGCTTCCGTGCGTCGGAACGGCTGCTGGAACAACGGGTATAATTCAGCCTTCCGTTCTTGTACAATGCCCTAGCGCGCATCCGCGCAGTTCTTAGGGCAGTTTTGACCCTCGTTGAGACGAGTGGAGGTTTTTTTGTATGTCTATCCCCGCAGACAAGATGAGTACGTTTGAAGAGGGTCAAGGGGAAAAAATCACGCGGACTCCCTTCCCGAATTCCGCGAAGATTTATGTGCAGGGTTCGCGTCCAGATATCCGCGTCCCCATGCGCGAGATCGAACAGGCGCCAACCCGCGTGGGCGAGGGCGATGCAGAACGCTTAGAGCCGAATCCTCCGATTACGGTCTACGACACCTCGGGACCCTTCACCGATCCCGATATCGACATCGACGTGCGCAAGGGCCTCGCGCCGTTGCGCCGTGATTGGATTTTGGAGCGGGGCGACGTCGTCGAGTTGGACCGTATCTCGTCGCAGTATGGCCGCGAGCGGGAATCGGACCCCGAGCTGAAACATATGCGCTTCGAGCGTTCCCGGAAGCCCCTGCGTGCGAAGCCGGGCGCGTGTGTCTCGCAGATGCACTACGCCCGCCAAGGCGTCGTTACCCCGGAAATGGAATATATTGCCATTCGCGAAAATCAGCGTTGCGAAGAGGCGCTCGAGGAATTGCGCGTGCAACATCCCGGTCAAGACTGGGGCGGAAATTTTCCGGAGCGGATTACGGCGGAATTCGTGCGCGATGAAGTGGCGCGCGGCCGCGCGATTATCCCCAACAACGTGAATCATCCCGAGTCCGAACCGATGATCATCGGTCGGAATTTTTTGGTCAAGATCAACGCCAACATCGGCAACAGCGCCGTCACGAGTTCGATTGAAGAAGAAGTGGAGAAGATGGTGTGGTCCACGCGCTGGGGCGGCGATACGGTGATGGATCTCTCGACCGGTCCGAATATTCACGAGACGCGTGAATGGATCATCCGCAATTCGCCTGTGCCCATCGGGACGGTGCCGATTTATCAAGCGCTGGAAAAGGTGAATGGACGGCCCGAAGAACTGACCTGGGAAATCTTTCGCGATACCCTCATCGAACAGGCCGAGCAGGGCGTCGACTATTTTACAATCCACGCGGGCGTTCTTCTGCGTTACGTGCCCATGACCGCAAAACGGGTGACGGGCATTGTGAGCCGTGGCGGTTCCATCATGGCGAAGTGGTGCCTCTCGCATCACAAGGAGAATTTCCTCTATACGCATTGGGACGATATTTGCGACATCTGCGCGGCCTACGATGTGGCCTTTTCCATTGGCGACGGGCTGCGCCCCGGCTCGCTGGCGGATGCGAACGATGAAGCTCAGTTCGGCGAATTGAAAACGCAAGGCGAACTGACGCAACGGGCATGGGCGAAGGACGTGCAGGTCATGAACGAAGGCCCCGGCCATGTGCCCATGCATATGATCAAGGAAAACATGGAGAAGCAGTTGGAGTGGTGCGACGAAGCGCCGTTCTACACGCTTGGCCCGCTCACGACGGATATCGCGCCGGGGTACGATCACATTACGTCGGCCATCGGCGCGGCGCAGATTGGCTGGTACGGTACGGCTATGCTTTGCTACGTCACGCCGAAGGAACACCTCGGCCTGCCCAACAAGGAGGACGTGCGGGAAGGCGTCGTGACCTACAAGATCGCCGCGCATGCGGCCGACTTGGCGAAGGGGCTCCCCGGCGCGCAAATCCGTGATAACGCGCTCAGCAAAGCCCGCTTCGAATTCCGTTGGGAAGATCAATTCAACCTGTCGCTGGATCCCGAGAAAGCTCGCTCCTTCCATGACGAGACCCTCCCCGCGGAAGGCGCGAAGGTGGCCCATTTCTGTTCCATGTGCGGTCCCAAATTTTGCTCGATGGAAATCACCCAGCAGGTGCGCGACTACGCCGCCAGCTTGGGAATCGACAACGAAGAAGCGAATGAGCAGGGCATGGAAAACATGTCCGAAAAATTCAACGAAGAAGGCGCGGAGCTGTATCAGAAGCTCTAACCCCCAGGTCTATATTGGACGCTTGATAGTCCCCGCTGCGGCCAGGTCGCGGCGGGTTTTTTCGTCGGAGGATCGAATAGCGGTAGGCAGAGAATTGTTAATCTACCATACGAACAATTGATACCTATGGAGAGTCCAGCGCGTGCCGGTTCTGCCCGATCTCAGTGAGCGCAACCTTCAGCCCGAATTGATGGACGACATGGGCCTAGAGGAAAGCCGCCTGTACGGATCGCTCAAGGGGCTTCGCCGTATCAACTGGATTTGCGGGAGCGCCGGATTGCTATGGCCGGCGCTGCGGGAGCTTGTGCGCGCGAAGGTAGACGGGCCATTGCGTGTGCTCGATGTGGCGTCGGGCGCGGGCGATGTTCCTATTGCCCTTTGGCAGCGGGCGCGTCGTGAGGGACTGGGCCTTAATATTCACGGCTGCGACATCAACCCGCACTCCGTGGCGTTTGCTACGCAGCAGGCGGACGCGAGCGGAACGGACGCACGCTTTTTTCGGTTGGATGCCGTGAACGGCGACCTCCCCCAGGACTACGACGTAATCACAAGTTCTCTCTTCCTCCATCATCTGCCGAGAGAGGCCGCGCACAGCCTGCTCGAACGGGCGGGAATCGCTGCCAGAGAGGCCGTGCTGATCAACGATCTCGTTCGGAGCCGACCCGGTTTTCTCTTCGCCTATTGGGGCGTGAGAATTATCACGCGCGACGAAATCGTCCACACAGATGGCCCGCGTTCAGTCGAGGGCGCGTTCACCATCGATGAGGCCGCGCGGCTCGCTCACGACGCCGGACTGACGGGCGCGGTCATCACGCCCAAATGGCCGTTTCGCTATCTACTCGACTGGCGGAAAGGCGCGTCATGACTTCGGAAACGTCGGTAATAGCCAAGACGGAATGGGATGTCGTTATCGTCGGCGCGGGCCCTGCGGGCGGGATGGCGGCATTCGAGGCTGCACGCCGTGGCGCGTCGGTTCTTCTAGTCGATAAGGCTCACTTTCCCCGGTACAAGGTTTGCGGGTGTTGCCTGAATTTGCGCGTGCTGGATGCGCTCGAAAGCGCTGGACTCGGCGGGATGTTGGAGGCCAATGGCGCAGTCCCTCTAGATGGGTTTCGCTTGGCGGCCGGCGGGCGCCATGTAGACTTGATTCTTCCCGGTGGCGCTGCGCTGTCACGGCGGCGGCTCGACAGGGCGTTAGTAGAGTCAGCCGTGGAGCAAGGGGCCGTATTCATCCCAAAATGCAGAGCGGTCCTCGGCCCAACCTGCGGTACGACACGCACCGTAACGCTGCGGATCGGTGAGACCGCGATCACCGTGATGGCCAAGGTTGTCGTCGCGGCGGACGGGTTGACGCAGTCCTCTTCGAAGGGTGAATTCTCGGCGAGTGTGCGCGTTTCCCGGCGATCGCATATCGGCGCGGGTGCGGTTTTGAGTGGATGCGCGGAAGCCTTTCGCCCAGGGACGATTTATATGGCGAATGGCCGCGAAGGCTATGTAGGGCTTGTACGCATCGAAGGTGGAATGGTGAATGTGGCGGCCGCTCTGAATCCGGAGGGGACTTCCCAGGCGCGTAGCCTCGCGACGGTTGCGGCCCGAATCGTCGATGAAGCCGGGTTCTCGTGTGCGGAGGACTTGAGCGGCGCCGCCTGGACCGGGACACCGCCGTTGACCCGATCCGCCTCGCGTCTCAGCGCCGACCGGCTCCTTTTTGTGGGTGATGCGAGTGGTTATGTTGAACCGTTTACGGGCGAGGGCATGGCGTGGGCGCTTTCGGCGGGCCGGGCGGCGGGTCGGCTGGCCAGCGAATCGCTCGAGACCTTTGACGCATCGACGGAAGAGACGTGGCAGACGCAACACGGGTCGCTCGTAGGAGGACGGCAGCGGCTATGCCGTTTCGTTACAATGGGGCTGCGTTACCCGGCGTTGGTCAAGGCTGGGGTGCGTGCCCTGACGATTGCTCCTCAGCTTGCAACACCCTTTATTAAACGCCTCAACAGAACCGAGGCCACGGGAGCGACGGTCGAATCATGAAATTCACGCTATTGGGCTGCGGGAGTTCCGTACCGCCAAATTATTTATCGCGAGACGATGCCGTCGAACTCGTAAAGGAAAATTTTTGCCGCACAGATCGCGAGCGGCGAATCGTGCCCGCACTGTACCGAATGTCGGGCGTCAAGAAGCGGCACAGCACGATTCTCACCTCATCGTCGGGCGGCGATGCCCTTCCGCAGCGCACGCTTCTCCATCTGCCGAAGGACGACGAAGACATGGGGCCCGGCGTAAGCCTTCGCATGGCGGCCTACGAGCAGGGCTCGACCGCCCTGGCCTTGGAATCGGCAGGCAAGGCATTGGAAGACGCGAAAGTGGATGCGCTGGATATCACGCACTTGGTCACGGTGTCGTGCAGCGGATTCGCCGCGCCTGGCGTCGACATCCACCTCATTAAAAAGCTGGGCCTTCGCGGGACCGTAGAACGGACCCACGTCGGATTCATGGGATGCCACGGCGCGCTCAACGGACTGCGCGTCGCCCGTGCCTACGCCGAAGCCGACCCCTCTGCGGTCGTCCTGTTGTGCGCGGTCGAAGTGTGCAGCGTCCACTATCACTACGGTTGGGACTCAGAGCAAATCGTCGCGAACGCCCTCTTCGCCGACGGCTCGGCATCGGTGGTGGGCGCGGCCCGCCCCGACGGCGAAGGGTGGCAAATCGACGCCACGGGCGCATGCCTCATTCCTGATTCGGAAGACGCGATGACGTGGCGCATTGGCGACAATGGTTTCGTCATGAGCTTGTCGCCTCAAGTGCCCCAGTTGATCGAAGAACAGCTCCGGCCTTGGATGGAACAGTGGCTCCATACCGCGGGTTTGGAATTGGAGGACGTGAAAACCTGGGCCGTGCATCCCGGCGGGCCGCGAATTCTTACGTCCGCCGCGAAGGCGCTCAACTTGCCTCGCGAGGCGCTTACGGTTTCCCGGGAAACGCTTCAGAACTACGGCAACATGTCCTCCCCTACGCTCCTCTTCATTCTGGAGCGATTGAGGCAAGAGAACGCGGAGACTCCATGCGTCGCGTTGGGATTCGGGCCGGGCCTCATGGCCGAGGCTGTTTTGTTTGCCTGATTGCCGGGTCAAATCATTCATCCCATCCCCAAAAAGTCCATCAGATAGGGATTTAGCAGGTTGACAATATCGTTCCTGCTTGGGGAGAATGTGCCGCTCTATCAAATCGAAGGGAGAAGTAAGAATGAAGGGAATGATATTCGGAAGCGCAGTCGCGATGCTCGGGATGGCTCTTCTCGCGCCAACCACCGCGACCGCTACGGACCAATGGCCCCAGTTCCGCGGCCTGACTACTGGCGCGGTCGCCGACGACCCTGCGCTGCCCGACACATGGAGCGAAACGGAAAATGTGGCCTGGAGCGCCGATATTGCGGGCCTAAGTTGGGGTTGCCCGGTTGTGTGGGGCGATCACGTCTTTATCACGACGGCGATCAACGAAGCCGACGAGGACAAGCCCATCGCGGGGCTATATGATCCGGGCGACCACCAGGGCGGTAGAAAGGTGCAATCGTCGCACCGCTGGATGGTGATGGATTTGGACTTCAACACGGGCGAAATACGCTGGAGCCGCGAACTGCATCGCGGTGTGCCGCCAATTTCGCGCCATCTGAAGAATAGCTTCGCCTCGGAAACACCGGTCACGGACGGGGAGCGAGTCTACGTTTACTTGGGCAGCATTGGCCTAGTCGCCGCGCTGTCGATGGACGGGGAAGAGATTTGGCGGAAAGATATCGGCGCGTTCGAGACGATGGGCGCCTGGGGCTCCGCGGCCTCGCCTACCCTCTGGAAGGATCGCCTATATATCGTGAACGATAATCAGACCAAGTCCTTCATGGCCGTGTTTGATACGGCGACGGGCGAGGAAGTCTGGAGGGTGGATCGCGAGGAACGAGGCCAGAACTGGGCGACGCCCTTCATCTGGGAGCATGAGCAGCGAACGGAAATCGTCACGTCGGGATCTGGCGCGGTTCGCTCTTACACCCTTGATGGGGAGGTGCTCTGGCAGCTTAAGGGGACATCGCTCATTTGCACTCCGAGCCCCTTTGCCGCTCACGGCTTGGTCTATATAGGCGCGGGCTATCCGGCGGATCGGCTGCGCCCCCTGTACGCGATTCGCGCGGGAGCCTCGGGTGACATCTCGCTCTGGCCCGATGGAAAGCTGACGGGGTCGGCCCGAGTTCCCGGCGACCGTGCGACTTCCGATTCCATCGCGTGGGCGTATCCTCTCCTGGGCACCTACGGCACGACGCCGGTCGTCTACGGCGACTATCTTTACACGTTGCTGGATCGCGGATTCCTGTTTTGCCACGACGCCCGGACTGGAGAAGAAATCTACGGACGTCAGCGGGTGCGTGCCCGCCACGGTTACACGGCGTCGCCCTGGGCTTACAACGGGAAAATCTTTCTGTTGGGCGAAGAAGGCGAAACCCTTGTCATCCAGGCCGGTCCGGAATTTAAGATTCTCCGCACCAATTCGTTGAACGAGATGGCCTTGGCGACGCCCGCAATCGCGCGAGGCAGCCTGTTCATTCGGACGCAGTCGCGACTGTACCGGATCACTCAGAAAGGGACATCATGAAACGCGCGCAGGCACATACACTCGTATTCGCGACGCTAGCTTTCGGGGCAGTAGCCAGTCTATTTTTCCAAAATGCCGCCGCGGGGCAACAGGTGGCGTTCGAGAAGGTGGGGTCCTTCCCCGCGCCTTCCGGGGCCGATATCATTCGAGTCCAGGGCGATTATGCCTACGTCGGCGGCGACAAGACCTTGACGATCTTCGACGTCTCGAACCCGAAAGCGCCAGTACGCCGCGGCTCCTACACCTTCCCTGATCAACTTTGGGGATTCCGAATCCTGGGTTCGCGGGCCTACGTCGGCGCCAACTTCTTCGGCATGGGCATCCTCGATATCTCCGACCCCGACTCGCCGAAGCTCGTCGGCTCGTTCACGTCAATCGGCCAATCTAAAGTCGGCGACGCGTTCGGCTCGAAAGCGGTATTCATCGACCATATGGAAGGCGTCGTGATGGTCGATATTTCGAAAGAGGCCAAGCCCACTCTGATGAGTTCGTATTTCCTCGACGGCTACGCCCGCGACCTGCTGGTTCGCGGTTCGATGGCCTACGCGGTCGACCAACCGACGGGGCTGTACGTGTTCGACCTTTCCAAACCTGGTCCTCTCAAGCCGGTCGGCACGTTTCACGGGGGCGACGCTCCGGACGCCATCGAAGCCGGGCCAGCGCAAGACGGGCGCGGACCGAATGTCCTTGCTGGTATCGCCCACGGGAAGCTTCAGATTTACGATGTTTCCGATCCGGCGGCGCCAGTCCTTGCCGCGTCATTTGGTTCATACGCCCGATGGGCTAAAGGAATTGCGCTGCATGGGGAACGGGTATACGTGGCGGCTGAAAAGGATGGGATACAAGTCGTCGACGTGTCGACACCTTCGAAGCCCGGCCTCGTTGGCGCCTTCAAGACGCCCGCGCCCGCGCGCGACGTGGCAGTCACGAATTCGCTCGTCTTCGTTATCGTGCGCGGCACAAACGAAGGAACCGTTTTGATCCTTCGTGAGACTCCGTAAACGCGGCCGCATCCGGGTTCAAAGAATTTGATGAGTCAGTAACCACCACCAGCGCTTGTGGTTTGAGAAAGGCCCTGAAAAGGGAGCGCGGGCGTCTCGCCCGCGGAGGAGCGTGATTGGCAGAACCGACGATAGCAGAGAGGGTGCGACAGCTCACCCTCTCTGAAGGGATCTGCCAAAAAGTACAGAGGTTCATAAAAGCGCTGTATCGGGAAAATTTCGACGTCGTGACAAAATAAGGAAATTGCAAGGCACATCGCGGCATGTACGCGTCACACGTCTACCCGTTACTCGCAATCCCCAAGGTCTGCGCGAACCGTTTGAAAAATCCTTTGCCGGAATGTTGTGCCGCGGCGCGTTGGCTTATAATGCGCACTGCGATATCTTGTAAGCATTTGGTTACGGGGGCTTGTGGGTAGCGCGTGGAGAAGGGCGCGCTCTGCATGACGGCTTGCGAGACGTGCGGGTCCCGCGGAAGATAGCCGAGGTAGGACAGGCTTCGCCCGAGGTATTGCTGGGTAACCCCGGAAAGTTTTCCGGATACGGCGGAGGCTTGTTTGCTGTTGAGGACCATGTTAACGAGGAGTCGGATGACTGCGTCGTCGCGTTTGTTGTGGATCGTCTTAATCATGGCGTAGGCGTCCACGATGGAGGAGGGCTCGGGCGTCGTGACGAGGATGACCTCGTCGGCGGCCACGACGAATGCGACCGCGTTGAGTCCGATGCCGGCCATCGTATCGATGATGATGAAGTCGAAGCGGGCTTGGAGTTCTTCGAGTCCCTTCAGGATATTTGCGCGCGCGGCTTCACTGAGATCGGCGAGCTTGGCCAAACCCGAGCTTCCGGGCACGACATGGATGCCGCCCGGTCCGCGCACGAGGATTTGCGTGATACTTTTCTCCCCGTCAATGACGTGTTGCAGATTGTAGAGGGAGTTGAGG
>JAPYPO010000708.1 GCA_029937645.1 Candidatus Hydrogenedentota bacterium | reverse complement strand
AATCGATGCCGGCGGATCTCAAGATGACTCTTCCAAATGGGAAATCCGGGATTAGAGCGCTTCGCGATTGAAATGCTGTTTATCTGCGTCCGTGTTGCGGAGGCTGTGAAGAGGATTTCTTCACAACACAAAGCTATCTAATTATTTTCTGTTGCGGCAAGGGCTGCTGACGCCAGAAAAAGGCCCCTACGCCATCATCCTTATTCCGCGCTGAAAATCGCTTTCCGCAACAGGAACTAATTAATCATTTTTTGAGTAAAGTCTATCCCTCTATACCCTATAAAATTAAGAACTGGGAACACATTACAGCCAATGGCTCGATGATGCATTTGTTTCTTGAGCGCTGTATTATCGATTTTCGCAGCTAAAGACGACGAAGAAGAGGCAGCCCCGTAGCGAAGATTGAAAGGGTCCGGGTGGATATCGAATCTATATCGAAACTCTAACTGCCGTCATTGCAATAAGATAGGCGCAATGATCAACACGCGATCGTCCGGCAAATATAGAGGTTTCCGTTTCTTTTAGAAACTAATTGACAATGATGAGAAAATACCTTATGCTCATTATTGATCGTACTGGGGTATCAGGTGCGATCATTTTTTGTGGCTCGGTCCGTGTGGACCGGGTGCTATCATTCGGCCTCTACGAGGCACAAAGGTAATAAGGAGAATTGCTATGAAAGCACGAGGATTTACACTAATTGAACTATTGGTGGTCATTGCGATCATCGGAATACTGGCGGCAATATTGCTGCCCGCGCTAGCCCGTGCGCGCGAAGCCGCACGCCGCGCCAGTTGCGCAAACAATTTGAAGCAGTGGGGCCTGGTCGTGAAGATGTACTCGAACGAGTCGCGCGGCGGAAAGTTCCCCGTCGCCGAACGTGCGGGCTTGTATGACGTGGTCAACTGCACAGGCCAAGAGCCTTTCGCGTCTACTGGCATTAAGGAAATGAAATATACTCAAAACATGCCGGCGCCTAATGCCGTGTTTCCCGAGTACTGGACCGACCACAATATCGCGGTCTGCCCATCGGCCAGTCAGGGGGGGAAATTTGGAGACAGAAAAAACCTTGCCGGTATTTTTCTTGAAGCGGTGAATTGCTCCGAAGCATCGGGCGATGCTGAGAACCTTGACCCGCCGGCCGTAAACAATAATGGGATCCACTTCCTCAAGAGGGCTTCGAATTCGTATACCTATTACGGTTATGTGCTTGACGCGTCCACGATGGTTGACACCGTCACTATTACCGGTACTGGCACCAATGCCGCCACTGATGCAACCGTCCCGGCCCAACTTGTCGTGTTCCAGATGGCGCGGGACGCATTGTCGGGCGGAGATAACCCCGAAGGGCATGCGCAATGGGGCAATCAGAGATACCAGAAAGGAATGGACCGGAACTTATCTTGGGACGGGAACGAAATCTACACCGATATCGGTATCGCCGGACAGCAGGGCAACGCAAAAACCAGCACCATCCGTCAGTTCCGCGAGGGAATCGAGCGCTTCATGATCACCGATATCAACAATGCCGCTGCAACTGCTCTGGCGCAATCGACTGTCCAGGTAATGTGGGATAGAATCTCCTCGAAAGCATCTGATTTCAACCACATTCCCGGTGGCACAAACGTCCTTTACATGGATGGCCACGTCGATTACCAAAAGTATCCCAGCAACGATTTCCCGGCTAACAAGGGCCTTGCCGCTATGATCGGAACTACTGTTAATTTCGGCGAGCCAACCTCGATGGCCGAATAGAAGTTGAATCGTTCCAATGGGTGATAGTGATTGTCTGCTTCACCAAATCCGGAGAATTCGTAGCCTGCGTGTAAGCGTCCGGAAGGGCGTGAGATAGCGGTAGGCGAAGATCTTCTGAGTAGTGTTCGCGCGC
>JAPYPO010000119.1 GCA_029937645.1 Candidatus Hydrogenedentota bacterium | reverse complement strand
CCAACCGTGGCGTCAACCCGGACGAAGTCGTTGCCGATGGCGCAGCGATTCAGGGGGGAGTGCTCGCGGGCGACGTGAGCGACGTGTTGCTGCTCGACGTGTCGCCCTTATCGTTGGGCATCGAGACGCTGGGCGGTGTTTGCACGAAGCTGATCGACCGGAACACGACGATCCCCGTCACAAAGAAGCAGACCTTCTCGACGGCGGAGAATAATCAGACGACGGTGACCATTCATGTGCTCCAGGGCGAACGCGAATTTGCCGTGGACAACCGGGCCCTGGGCCGCTTCAATTTGGATGGGATCCCGTCGGCAGCCCGTGGCCTGCCTCAGATCGAGGTGTCGTTCGACATCGACGCAAACGGCATCGTCAACGTGACGGCGAAAGATCTCGGATCCGGAAAAGAGCAGCGCATCACCATCGAATCCTCGAGCGGCTTGAACGAGGGCGATATCGACCGGATGGTAAAGGACGCCGAAGCCCACGCCTCGGAAGACAACGAACGGAAGCGCGGCGTGGAAATCCGCAACGACGCGGATGCCCTCCTGTATACCACGGAGCGAAGCCTTGGCGAACACGCCGAGGCGCTTTCGAGCGACGGCAAAGCGGCCATCGATTCGGCGATGGACGGGCTGCGTGAGGCCTTGAAGGGCGAAGAGATAGCGGCCATCGAGGCGACATCGAAGACGCTTTCGGATGCCGCGAACACGCTTTCCGAAGCCATGTACGCGAAGGCCGCACAGCAAGAAGCGGCCACCCCTACAGGCGAATCCGGCGGTAGCGAGAGCGTAGCGCCGGACTCGGGACCGACGGTCGATGCGGACTTCACGGTCGTGGATGAGGAGGAGAAAAAGAGTGCCGGCAGCGCAGCCTAATCGGGGTTTCGTCGGCGATAACGTAGAGGTGAACTCATGATCCACACGAAGCAAAAAGACTACTACACGCTCCTGGGAGTCTCTCACGAGGCGACCGTCGACGAAATACGCAAGGCGTATCGAAAGCTCGCCCACAAATACCATCCGGACAAGACCGGGGGCGACGAAGCGGCGGAAGCCAAGCTGAAGGAGATTAACGAAGCCTACGACGTGCTGAAGAATAACCGCAAGCGCAAGGAGTATGACGCGGAGTTGGCCGGACCCGGCGCGGGCTTCACGGGCTTCGAGTACGACGGCGGACCTGGGTTCGACGGCTCTTTCGCAGATATATTGGGATCCATGTTTGGCGGCGCGAGCGCCACGGCCTCCGCAGGCCAGCGCCCCGGACGGGATCTGGAAACGGGCATAGAGATTTCGCTTAACGAGGTCGCTCAGGGAGCAGAAAAAACGCTTCGCGTAACGCGGGCGGAAAATTGCTCCGATTGCACCGGCACAGGCGCCGCGCCCGGATCTTCCCGCGAAAGCTGCGGGGATTGCGGCGGCGTCGGGCAGATATTCCAGAACGCCGGCATGTTCCAGAGCAGCAGAATCTGCCGCAAGTGCCGCGGAACAGGAGAGCATATCTCTCAGCCATGCCATTCATGCGAAGGTGCCGGACGAACGCTTCAGGATCGCCAGATAAATGTTTTCATCCCGAAAGGCGTCACCGAGCATACCCGCTTGCGCTTGGCGGGGGAAGGCGAAGCCGGAGCCGTGGGAGCGGCGCGCGGCGACCTGTACGTTCGCGTCCATGTCCTCCCGGATAAACTCTTTACGCGGGAAGGCTCCAATCTCCTGTGCGAAGTTCCTATCTCCTTTCGTGACGCGGCCCTCGGCGCGAGCGTGCGTGTACCCACACTCACGGGCGTCGCCGAAGTGACGGCGCCGCCTGGCACACAGTCAGGCGCTGTCTTGAGGATGCGCGGCATGGGTCTGCCTCGACCGAAGGGAAAAGGCATGGGCGACCAGTTGGTCAAAGTAACCGTTGAAGTCCCCAAGAAGATTTCGAAAGCCCAACGGAAAGTCATCGAGGAATTCGACAAACAGCTCACACCTGCTTCCATGCCGTTGCGCGAACAGTTCACCCGGCTGGTCGAGAGGCAACGCCCAGCGTGACATCGGTTGTAGGCGGGATCTGGCTCCGAAGGGACCGTATTACTCGTTATATTCGTCAAAACATCCAAACCCTGCTTTCTGCCACAGCTCAATTGTTGCGGCAGTGTATACTTACGCCAAGATATGCCGCCGCGTTCCAAACTGCCCGCGGTTTGTGTATTCCCATGATGATTCGGTATCGTATGCGGCATACGGTCACAATCCGGCCGATATCCACACCTGTCTTGACGGGCAGTTGGACTTGAACCAGAGGATCTTTCTGCCGCTATGAACTACATAAAAACCACTACACTCGCTTCGGTCGTGCTGGGCCTTTGCCTTGTTTTCACTCCCTTAACCGTTCAGGCGCAGGCTGACTTCAAGATTGGCGTCGTGAATCTGAGGGACACCTTCGAGGCCTACGAAAAACAGAAGGACGACTACAAGAAACTTGAGGTCGAACGCGAAGAATTGCAAAAGGGCATCGACGAGATGTCTGACACCATCACGAAAGCCAAAGACGAATATAACGCCCAGAAAGAATCGCTATCCGACGAGGAGCGGCAAGCGCTGCAGGACTCCATCGAGTCGGACTACAGCAAGTACCAAGCAGAGTTCACACGGCGACAGAAGGACCTCGAACGGCGACAGGCCCGGGTCGCCGACAATATCCTCAGAGACATCCGCGCGGCCGTCAAAGAATTGGGCGCGGCGGAGGGTTACCATCTCATCCTGGAAGCCGGAAAGAACGCCCCAACGGGCGTCCTCTACTTCTCAACCACACTCAATATGACCCAGCAGGTCGTCGACTACCTGAACGCCAAGTACAAGAAATCAGATGCGTCGTACCAGTAACCTATTTTTTCATATCACTATTCTCACTGGGGTGGATCTCGGAGGACGTGCATGAACAAGTCGGTACACGAAGTGGCCGAGATGGTGCGCGGCAAAGTCGTTGGCGATGGCGAGGTGCGGATTACCGGGCTGGGCGGAATCGCCGAGGCGGTGGATGGCGATCTCACGTTTCTCGGCAGTCCACGTTTCCTGTCGCACCTACAAACCACGGGCGCAGCAGCCGTCCTGGTTCCAGAGCATTGCGTGAACGGCACACAGAAGCCGCTCATACAAGTTCTCGATCCCTACCGCGCGTTCACGCTCATGTTGAGTGAAATCGAAGCGGAGACCTTGAAGCATCCCACGGGCATTCACCCCACGGCGGTCGTAGGCGAAAATGTGACGCTCGGGAAAGGCGTTGCGCTCGACGCCCATGTGACCCTGTCTGACGGGTGCAGCATCGGTGACGGAGCGATCCTGTATGCCGGCGTATACGTCGGCCGTGGCGCGTCCATCGGTGCGGGCACCGTCATTTATCCCAACACCACAATCCGCGAAGGCGTTACGCTCGGCGCACGCTGCCTTATCCACAACAACGCGTCCATTGGAAGCGATGGCTTTGGGTTCCAAAGTGCAGACGGCGCGCGCGCGAAGGTTCCCCAGGTTGGTTGCGTCATCATTGGCGACGATGTGGAAATTGGGGCCAATTCATCGGTAGACCGCGCGACCTGCGGGGAAACGCGCATCGGCGATGGCACGAAAATAGATAATTTAGTCCAAATCGGACACAACGTAAAAATTGGAAAGCACTGCACCATATCGGGAAACTCAGGCATCGCCGGCAGCGCGACGATCGGTGACCATGTGACCATCGGCGGCATGGTGGGCGTGGGCGACCATGTGGAAATTGGCGACAACGTCATGGTCGGCGGACGCAGCGGGGTTACGAAATCGGTCGAGGCCGGCCGGGTCGTCTCCGGTTTTCCTGCCAGGGACCATGACGAATCCCGGCGCATCGTTGCCGGTCAACGCCGTCTTCCCCAGGCCTTGCGTAAAATCCGACACTTGGAGGAGCGCTTGAAACTATTGGAACAACGCCTCGATGGATAAGCAACGAACCATAAAAGAAACCGTGGCCTTCTCGGGCATCGGCCTGCACACGGGCAATCTCACCACAATCACATTTAAGCCGGCACCCCCGGACAAGGGTGTCACGTTTTACCGCGTGGATCTCCCGGACCGCCCCCCGGTACCGGTCGATGTCGACAACGTCGTGGATGTTTCACGCGGGACGACGCTGGGTGTAAACGGCGTGGAAGTGCACACGGTGGAGCATGTGCTGGCAACGGTCGCGGGAATGGGTATCGACAACCTGGACATCGAAGTCGATGCCAATGAGACCCCCGTGGGCGACGGCAGCGCCCTGCCCTTCATGGGTGTACTCAAGAAAGCGGGCACGGTCGAACAGGACGCTGAACGAAAGTATATCAAGGTGGAAGAGCCGGTTTACTTTCGGCACGGCGACGTGACGCTCAGTGTACTGCCCGCCGACGATTTACGGATTACGATGACCATCGGCTTCGACCATGTGGCGATTGGAACGCAGTACACCTCCTTCCTCATTACGCCCGAGTGTTTCGAGAAAGAAATTGCCGCGGCCCGAACGTTCTGTTTTTTGCGCGAAGTTCGGATGCTGCAAGATCAGGGACTCATTCGCGGCGGTACACTTGAGGCTGCGGTGGTCATCGGGGATGAAGAAATCTTAAACGAGGATCTACGATTCCCCGACGAATTTGTGCGCCATAAAGTACTCGATCTCCTCGGCGACCTGTTCCTGCTCGGGCGTCCCATCAAGGGACACGTCATCGCCGTCAAGTCCGGGCACAAATGGCATGTGGAGTTTTCGAAGCAGATCAAAAAAGCGTTACTCAACGGGAACGCGAAAAGCGGTACGCTAGAGGGTCTCGCGGCGCCGCCTCCCAAGCCGGTGTTGGATATTCACGGCATCATGAAAATGCTGCCGCACCGCTATCCATTCTTGCTCGTGGACCGTATCATCGATTATGTGCCCGACGAAAGCGTTACCGGCATCAAGAACGTGACCTTCAACGAGCCGTATTTTCAGGGCCACTGGCCGAACAATCCCGTCATGCCGGGCGTGTTAATTATCGAGGCCTTGGCGCAGGTGAGTTCCCTACTGATCTTTGGTCCCGAGGGCCAGCCGACAGGCAAGCAGGCCTACTTCATGGGCATCGACAACGCGAAATTCCGCAAGCCAGCGGTTCCTGGCGATCAGATTGTCCTGCAATCGAAAATGGTTCGTATGCGGCGAAACGCCTGCCGCGTGAGCGCCGTGGCCAAGATCGACGGCGTCGTCTGCACCCAGGCAGAAATGCTCTTCGGCCTGCAAGACATCGTTGCCGACTGAGAACGGGTTTCCAAAAATCTGGCGCGCTACCGCCGGAAGCTCATCCAACGCCGCAAAACATTCGCCACCCACGGTTTCAGCCGCGTCTTATTGTATTGAACGGCGACTCTCTTCAGGGCGTCCGCCTGAGTCGGGTAGGGGTGAATCGCAGAGGCGATCGCCTTCAGGCCCAACCCGTTCACCATGGCAACGGTCACCTCGCTGATCATATCGCCCGCATTCTTCGCAACAATCGTAGCGCCAAGAATCTTGTCCGAGCCCTTCCGCGTGTGGACCTTCACGAAGCCGTCCTCTTCCCCGTCGACAATGGCGCGATCCACCTCATCGAAACGCTGGATAAACGTTTCGACTTCAATGCCCTTTTCCTTCGCCTCGTGCTCGTACAGCCCCACATGCGCGACTTCGGGTTCTGTGTAGGTTGCCCACGGCATGATGACGCCGCTAAGCTTCCGCTTGCCAAAAGGCCCCACGCTGAACAAGGCGTTTTGGATGACAATTTGCGCGGCCACATCCGCGGCGTGCGTAAATTTCCAGGCCATGCAGACGTCGCCCGCCGCGTAGATATGCGGGACCGTCGTCTGGAGATGATCGTTCACCTTGACACCCGTCCGGGGGTCAACGTCGACGCCGACACCCTCGAGGTTCAGCCCTTCCACATTGGGCTTCCGCCCGGCGCCAATTAGGATTTCGTCCACCGCGACGGCCTCCTCTTCTCCCCCCGCTTCGATGTAAAGGGTTCGGGTGCCATCCTCCAAACCCACACGCTGGATTGCGCAATTAAAAATAAAACGGACCCCTTCGGCTTCCATCTTTCGCTGCACGATATCCGCCGCGTCCGGGTCTTCGCGGCCCAGCGCCTGCCCCATCATTTCCAGGACGGTGACTTCGCTGCCGAGTCGGCGGAATGCCTGCGCCAGTTCGCATCCGATGGGGCCCGCGCCAATAACGGCGAGCCGCGCGGGCCGCTCCGTCAGGCTGAATACGCTTTCGTTCGTTAGAAAGCCCGCGTCTTCCAAGCCTTCGATGGGTATCGAGGTGGCGCGCGCGCCCGTAGCGATAACGGCTCTCTTGAAACGAAGAACCGCGCCGCCGACTTCGACGGAACGAGCGTCTTTGAATACCCCTTCGCCCAAGAATACGTCGACCCCCTGTTCCTTGAACCGTTGCGCCGAATCCACTTCGCTGATTCCCGCGCGAATCCGGCGCAGCCGTTCCATCACTGCCGCGAAATCAACTTCCGGTTCACGCGCGGCGATGCCATAGCGCTCCGCATCGCGAAAGGCCGCCGCTACACGGGATGACGCTATGACGCACTTAGACGGAACACACCCCACATTGAGGCAGTCGCCGCCCATCAGGTGGCGTTCAACAAGAGCCACCTTCGCCCCCAACCCCGCCGCCACGATGGACGTAATAAGGCCCGCCGTCCCACCGCCGATCACCACCAGGTTGTACAGGGGCTCCGGCTCGGGATTGACCCAGTCGCTAGGGTGAACGCGGTCACGGAGAAACTGGTTGTGTTCATCCATGGGTTCAATGGCGATGGGTTGCGCTTCGGTCATGACGTCTCCTTGAACGGGCATCCGCACGCCCCGAGAATATTCAGGTTGAATACGTTTCAACTCAAGCAACTAACGCCCACTGGAACGGAGATGGCAGGCTCACCGCCTTCGAAACTTAGAACACTTCCTCACCGATGTCCTATTCCGGAAATCCCGAGCGTGGAACACCGATTCAACC
Source organism: Candidatus Hydrogenedentota bacterium (assembly GCA_029937645.1). Lineage (GTDB taxonomy): Bacteria > Hydrogenedentota > Hydrogenedentia > Hydrogenedentales > JAPYPO01. The sequence continues at coordinate 3,084 of JAPYPO010000119.1, read as the reverse complement.
CGCTGCAATCGTTTCCGTCCGTACCGTGAGCGCGTCCACGCGCGCGGTATCCACATCCACCCCCATCCCTGGCCTGTCAAGGGGAACCCGCACGAAGCCCTTGGCGTCCATAGTCCATTCCGGTGTTACGATATCCTGCTCCCAATAACGCGCGCTCGGCGAAAGGTCACCCGGCAGGACGAAATTGGGCAGCGACGCGAGGGCCACGTTGTGTGCGCGCCCGATTCCGCTTTCCAACATGCCGCCGCACCATACGGGGATGCCTTCCGCCTGGCAGAAATTGTGTATGGCAATCGCGGGACCGAACCCACCGACCCGGCCCGGCTTAATATTAATAATTCTCCCGCTCTTCAACTCGACCATGTCTTCCGCCCGCTCAAGGCTCGTAATCGATTCGTCAAGGCAAAGGGGCGTGAATATTTCCTTCTGAAGTTTGGCGTGGCGCACCACATCGTCGCAGCCAAGCGGCTGCTCGATCATCGATAAGCCGAACTCGTCGAGCTTGCGAAGGTGATCGCCGTCTTCGAGCGAATACGCGCCGTTCGCATCGACCATAATATCGACGTCTGTGCCCACCGCCGCGAAGAGCGCCCGCACATACTGGATATCTGCCCCAGGCTGAATCTTCACCTTGACCCGTTGATAGCCCTCCGCGATGGCCGCCTTTGCCCGTTCTACAAGCACATCCGGACTGGATTGGATGCCGAGGGCAATACCCGTGCCTACCTTGTCGCGAATGCCTCCCAGCAATGTAGAGAGCGGCACGTTTTCCAAGGTAGCCGTGAGCTCCCACGCGGCCATTTCGATCGCCGCCTTCGCCATACGGTGGCCGAGAATGTTTTTTTCGAGGACCGGATGGACCTCTGAAGGCGCGTTGAATTCGCGGCCTACCACGCGCGGCGCTATCCAATCGCGAATCGTGATCCAGGCCGTGTCGATCATCTCGGGCGTATAGTTCGGCGCGGCCAAGGCCACACATTCGCCCCACCCTACGACTCCACTCGTATCGTGCAACTCGACGAGGAGAATGCGACGGTCCGTCTCGACGCCCGAAGAAGATTCAAACGGTTCTTTGAGCGGCAGCCGGATCTCGCGGAGCATGATTTGCTGGATGACGAACATGGAATTCCTTCTGGCTATTGGTAATGCCATCGGCGTTGCTAGTGTATTGGTTCATAATTGACCCGACTTAAATTGTCATTGCGAGCGAAGCGAAGCAATCTCTTTTGGCAGACGGACTTATGTTGAAGAGATTGCCACGTCGCTTCCTGCGGTCGCTCCTCGCGATGACAGAAAACGTATTTTTTCTGAGCGAGCATGAGCGGGCTTCTTCATGAACCAACGCGCTAGTGTAGACGGAGAGCGACAGCGTGAGCAATAAGTCTTGGATTCCACACGGTGCGTCGACACGGCGCACCCACCTAGCAGCCCGTGGTGAAAGTATAGCGCGGCTGCGCCCGGCCCTTTTCGCTGATGTCTTCGTTGCGAAACCTTGAAAAAGGGCCCGCTTTTCCTGCGGCTCCGTGCCTCGACATCAACGAAAATGACTCGGTCTCGCTATCGCGATACTTTTACCACGGGCTGCTAGCACCGCGAGAGCAATGACGATATAATCCCAAGATTATGACGGACCGGCAGTGGGCAAAAATCGAAGACATCCCAGAACCGAAATTGACGCCCATGTTGCGCCAATACATCGAGGCAAAGGCTGGATCGGGCGATTCCCTCCTGTTTTTTCGCATGGGCGATTTCTTTGAGTTGTTTTTCGAGGACGCCATTGACGCGGCGGAGCTGATAGGACTGACCCTCACCTCCCGCGACGGAGCGGGCAAGGAAAATCCCATCCCCATGGCCGGTGTGCCGGCCCGTTCGCTGGATTCGTATGTCGCCCGCGTGATCAAGGCCGGGCGCACGGTCTCCATCTGCGATCAAGTGGAGGATCCTAAGGAGGCGAAGGGGATCGTCAAGCGGGAGTTGGTGCGGACGATAACCCCAGGAACGGTGCTTGAGGCGGACCTACTCGAAGATCGGGCCAATAATTATCTGGGCGCGCTCCTGTGTCAGAACGGCTCGGCGGGCCTCGCGTTACTGGACGTGACAACGGGCGAGTTCCTGACCGCGCAAGTTGACACCCTCCCTGAACAAACCCTGGCCGACGAATTGACGCGCACCTCGCCTGCGGAAGTCCTGGTTTCGGACAGCATCGAAGGCGGGGTGCTTGAACGGTTTCAAGATCGCTTCGATGGCATTGCGTTCACCTTGCGGCCGGAGCATGAATTCGACGCAGGCCACTGTGCGGAACTTCTGAAAGGACAGTTCGACCTGGCGACCGTCAAAGGGCTTGGTCTGGACGATGCGCCTCATGCCCTGGCCTGTGCGGGCGCGGTGCTGTCGTACGTCCAAGAGACCCAGCGCGACGCCGTCCCTCACCTGCGCATGCCGCGACGCTATAGCCCCTCCGGGTTTGTGGTGCTGGATGGGAACACGCAGCGTAATCTGGAATTGGTCGAGTCGTTGCTGGACAAACGCCGCAAAGGCACACTCCTCGATGTGCTCGACCGAACCCACACGCACATGGGCGCACGAAAAATGCGCCAGTGGATACTCCATCCACTGCTGGACGCCCAGGAAATCCAAGCGCGGCTCGACGCGGTCGAGGCCTTGCATGACGATGGTGAGTCGCGGCTGATGTTCAAGAATTACCTCAAGCCCATCGCCGATTTGGAGCGCTTGCTCGGGCGTATTACATCGAAGTCCGGCAACGCGCGGGACGTGAAGGCCCTTGGCGTGTCGCTCGCTCAAGCGCCACTGCTTAAGGAGGCGCTGGCTCCGTTTCAACCCAAGCTCCTCGCGGAGCTGCGCGACGGTATTGACCCGCTGCACGACGTCTGTTCCTGGATCGAGCAGGCCATCCAGGATCAACCCCCCGCGACATTGCTGGAAGGCAACGTCATCCGCGATAACTACGACGAGGAGTTGGATCGGCTGCGAACGCTCGTGACGGGCGGACGCGATTGGATCGCCACGTTGCAGCGTGAGGAAAGTGAGCGCACGGGCATCCCGAAATTGAAGGTGGGCTACAAC
>JAPYPO010000707.1 GCA_029937645.1 Candidatus Hydrogenedentota bacterium | reverse complement strand
TGCTGCACTTCTCGACCGCCCTTTTGCTGCTACACTTCTAAACCGCCGTTTACAGTGCGCGACAGCTCCATGCCCAATTTCTTGTAGCTTTCGATAGCCACGTCAAGATCTTTGACGCGGACAACAAGATGATCGATCCCGATGATGGCCATGTGTGTTCTCCTTTGTAGGTGACATCACTCGTAGATTTTGAGCGGCCACTATGAACTTCAGGCGAACCAAGGTCAACCCTATCTCTCAATTTGCTCTGGAAGGGCGAGCGTACTCGCGAGCTACGGCATGCCAGATAGCGTGCGGCTCGCAGGTACGCTTGCCCTCCCGAGGGTCGCACGGATAAGAGAGGGGCCCGTAACAGGGAGGCGTTTAAGCCCAATTCCTAGTTACAGGAATTTAGGGCAGGGCTAATGCGATGATGTGTTGCCTCCTGTTCCCTGAGTGCTCGGTCAAAGCCATGGCGATATACTGCTTACCCTCATGCATATAGGTCATCGGGGTGCCTGTAACGTCCCCCAAACCTTCCCCGCCAGCGTTTCTTAGCTTCACTTCACCGATGAACTTTCCCGTCGCCTTATCCATGGCAAACACTTTTTCGCCTTGTCCCGCGATCAAGAGGGTCTTCGTCGCCAGCGGAAACGCTCTTTCACCTCCGCCCATGGGCCCGCCCATGGGCGTCATCCAGGCGTGAGTCCCAGTCTTCATATCGATAGCAGTTATCCGGTTATAGGGTGGCTTGAATAGTGGCAGGCCGGATGGACCCGCCACTCCGCGCTCGGAAACGACGTAATCCATATTCGAACGGCTCGGATCGGGCTTCACGAGCCCCACGATACTGGTATAGGAAATGGACGGCACATAGAAAATGGATGATTCGGGATCCAACGCGGCTCCCATGAAATTCGCCCCACCGCCAGCGCCCGGAGTCATAAATACGCCCTTCTCACTCGGTGGTGTGAATATGGGGCTAAACCCGTATTCACTCACGATATCGAGCGCCTCTTGCCGCAGTTCTGGCGTAAAGTCGATAAGGTTTTCCTCCGTTATGCCCTGCGCCGAGAAAGGCGGCGGTTTCGTGGGCATGGGCTGTGTTGGGGAAGTCTTCTCGCCAGGAACCGTGGACTGAGGCACGGGTACTTCCGGGATGGGCCAGATCGGTTCGCCTGTCACGCGGTCGAATGCGTAGCACCAACCGGTCTTGCCAAACTGGGCTACGGCTTTGATTGCTTTGCCGTCTACAACTACGTCGATGAGGTTTGGCGCGCAGGGCAGGTCATAGTCCCACAAGTCATGATGGACGGTCTGGAAATGCCAGACGCGTTCGCCAGTCTCGACATTTAGACAGACGATACTGTTGGCGAACAGGTTGTCGCCGGGGCGATGGCCGCCGTAGAAATCGTTCGTAGCCGCGCCGAAGGGAAGGTACACATAACCCAGATCCTCGTCAGCGCTCATCGTTGACCAGACGTTCGTGTTTCCCGAATACTTCCAGGAGTCGTTTTCCCAGGTTTCGTTTCCGAATTCGCCCTCTTGGGGGATGGAATGAAACTGCCACAGCTTCTCGCCGGTTCGCACGTTATAGCCGCGGATATCCCCTCGGACAAACTCTTTGGTCGCGGGGCGGTCGAATATTACGGATCCGACCACGATGATGTCGCGGCAGATAATGGGCGGTGAGTTGACTTGATGAGCAGATAGGGGCGCGGGCCGGTTGAGGCCCTTCCTCAAGTCTACGTGTCCATCCTCGCCAAACCCGGGAATGGGTTTCCCGGTCTTGGCATCAAGCGCGATGAGGCGACTGTTGCCGGTAGCGATAATAATTCGCTCTTCGTCGCCATCGCTCCAATAGGAAACGCCTCGGTGGATAAACCCCATATTCGCCGGCCGCCCTTCGCGCCAACTGCCT
>JAPYPO010000706.1 GCA_029937645.1 Candidatus Hydrogenedentota bacterium | reverse complement strand
AAACGATGCCGGCGGATCTCAAGATGACTCTTCCAAATGGGAAATCCGGGCTGAAGGCGCAGTAGCAAGAAATGGCTACAGGATTTCTTAAGATGCTCGGTGCCCACTTCTGGGAAAACTGGGGTAACAATCATTGATCAGGCTTTCAACTCTCCCGTCTGATTGTACTCGCGCCGGGGCCTTCGGTTGGGGATACGAACCAAGATGAAAAAGAGACCTGAAACTCCGTACCGTATAGAGGTATACTCGCCGCCATCGCAAACACCACAATACTCGATTCTTATCGGGAAACGACGAGCCAGAATAGTCTGTCGCGCACGTTTACGCGTAGTTGAGACGGACATAACGCGGGAGAAAATGAAGTGAAAATTAGAGAGATCGAAACATTTATAGTGGACGCGGGCTGGCGCCCCCTGCTGTTTGTCGCGGTGCGTACGGACGACGGGATAACCGGCTACGGCGAGGTTTCGGATGGACGAAACCCTTACGGGATAGCTGGGACAATTGACGATTTTGAGCCGCTCTTGATCGGACGCGATCCGCGCCACATAGAGTCGATATATTGGGAACTGTATCGCGTCTCACGGCAAAACCCGGGCGGGATCGCCGCCAAGGCGATCGCGGGCATCGAGCTTGCCCTTTGGGATGTTAAAGGCAAGGCCGCTGGGATGCCGGTGTATGAGTTTTTCGGAGGGCCGATGCGTAAGGAAATGGATTTGAGTTACTGTCACGCCGTGACGACGCGTGCGCGCCAACATGAGCTGGTTGGAGCGCCCCCGATTGATTCCTACGAAGCCGTCACGGAGTTCGGCAAAGAAGTCGTTGAGATGGGCTTCAAAGCGCTGAAGACAAACGTCATCATCCCGGGGACGCCGGCAACGGGGTACGGATCGGGATCGGGTTTTGGCCCGACGGACCAGATTATCCCGGTCGAGATTCTGCGGAGGACAGAGCAACTGCTCGCCGCGCTCTCGGATGGTACGGGGCCGGATGTCGAGATTGCGATTGATCTGAACTTCCACTACAAGCCGGAAGCGGCCAAGAAAGTCTGCAAGGTTTGCGAACAATTCACGATGATGTGGATCGAGTTCGATATGTACGAACCCGAAGCGCTCCGTGAGATTAAGGACTCGACCTCAGTGTCGGTCACGTCAGGCGAGAGCCTTTACGGCATCAAGGGCTACCGGCCCTACCTCGAGAAGCGGTCGATGGACACCATCATGGTTGACGTCGTCTGGAACGGGTTCTCGCGGTCACGCGATATCGCCATGGTAGCGGAAAGCTTCGAGGTCAACATCGCCCCGCACAATTACTACTCGCCACTCGCGACCAACATGGCGCTGAATCTTTGCGCGGTCGTGCCGAATGTTCGCATCCTCGAAGTCGAGGTCGATGAGGTGCCATGGATGGAAGAGTTGTGCGGAGTCCCCGTCAAGTTCAAAGGCGGAAAGTTGGCGATTCCGACTGCGCCGGGTTGGGGAGTCGACCTCAACGAAGACTTCGCCCGCTCCAAAGTATGGGAGAGAGGACGCGGCCCGGGTTTCGCCCCGGCAGGCCTCGGTAAGGCTTAAACCTTTAGCAATTTCGGTCATCGCGGCGTTGGCGGTTGAAGAACCGTCAACGCCCCTTTCTTATTCGGGCCTCGGATAAAACCTCAAATCAGATTCGTGGGAAATGAGGCTTGAACGGCTGCAACATCGATGGCTATACTGCCCGCTACCGCAAAACCCACAAGGCTTGATCGCTCGTAGAGAAAATTCGGGCGCCGTTGGTTGCGGTTGGAGTTGGATTCGCCACGCTGGACGTATAAAACTCAATGGCGAAGCGGGCCATTCTGTCCTGGGGTGTCTTAGCCCGGATTTCCCATTTGGAAGAGTCATCTTGAGATCCGCCGGCATCGAT